>NZ_JBFAWH010000015.1:181284-240231 GCF_040680235.1 Streptomyces sp. NPDC052101 | reverse complement strand
GGCCTGGGCCGCTTTGGCGGCCGTGTCCGCGACCGAGTCGGCACCGCGCACACCGCGGTTGGCAAGCCAGGCTGTCAGCCTGGCCCTGCCTCGACGCCGTATGGCAGCCGGTGTCTGGTAGCCAGTCAGCAGCACCAGTGCACCCTTGTGTCCGCTGTAGTCGAAGGACCCTTCCAGCGCGGGGAAGATGCCGGTGAGCACGTCGCGGAGCCGGTTGATCATCCGCACCCGGTCGGCGACCAGATCAGATCGGTACGCGGTCAGCAGTGCCAGGTCGGCGGCAAGCTGGGCCGGCACACCGATCGTGGTGAAGTCCCGGCGATGGCGGGCGGTTTCGGCGATGACGTAGGCATCGCGGGCGTCGGTCTTGGCCTCACCCCGGTAGGCGCCTGCCATGCGGTTGACGGTGCGGCCAGGCACGTAAACGGCCTGCTGCCCGTGCGCCGCGAGCAGTGCCAGCAAGAGTGCCGAGGACCGGCCCGAGATATCCACTGCCCAGGAGACTTCCTCGGCCAGCTCCAGGATCTCGCCGAGCGCCGCCAGGATCGCCGACTCATCGTTGTCGATCTTCTTCGACCAGACCGTAGCGCCTGTCTCGTCGACCATCGCCGCCCAGTGGTGGCCCTTTCCCGCGTCGATCCCGGCCCAGAGCCGGGTCTTCCCCTCGCTCACGTGCCCCTCCGTCTTCCGCGCAGCGTGCCATCAGCCCGAGGAACACCCCGTCGTCATCTCCGTAGACAGCGACCAGAACGCGCATTTCAATCAGCGACCAGGGCGCCCCAGAGGGCCGGACGGCCACTCCTTCCGAGCCACTGCAGGCAAGAACTGATCAGCCACATCCGGCCCTCCCGGGCCACACAACAACTTACGGAGAGCTGATGGTCGGCTCGTCGCATGAGGCATTGCATCGGATCTTCCAGAAGGATCCGACGCTGCTGACGAAGGCGTTACAGAAGGTGCTGCACGTGCCGTTTCCCGAGCCTCGGGAGATCGCCGCGCTGAATGTGGACCTGACCGAGATCGAACCGGTCGAGCGCCGCGTGGACACCCTGCTGCGGGCGGAGACGGACGAGGGCACCTATCTGCTGGTGGTGGAGTCGCAGGGGAAGGCGGACGAGCGGAAACGGGGCAGCTGGCCGTACTACATGTCCTACCTGCATGAGAAGTACCGCTGTGAGCCGGTGCTCATCGTCATCACGCAGAGCAGCAGTACGGCGCGGTGGGCATCGAAGCCGATCCGGTTCGGCTTCCCCGGCTGGGACTCGATGATGGTACGGCCGCTCGTGCTGGGCCCGGACAACGTTCCGGTGATCGCCGACACGCATCAGGCCGAACGGGACGTACCCCTTGCGGTGCTCTCGGCCATGACACACGGGCGTGGTCCGCAGGCTCCGGCCATACTGGAATCCCTGGCCGCCGCCCTGCGGACCATCGACCCTGACAGCGCCGCAGTCTTCGTGCAGTTTGTCGACTCCTGCCTGGCCGACCCCCAGGCGAAAGAGATGTGGAGGGATTTGATGACGGCGATCCAGTACTTCTGGCGGCACCCGCTCGCGGAGCAAGTGCGTGAGGAAGGCAGGGAGCAAGGCCGAGAAGAAGGATGGGAAGAAGGACGGGAAGAGGGCCGGGCAGAGGGCCGGGAGCAGGGCCGGGAGCAGGGCCGGGCCGAGGCCAAGGCCGAGATGGTGCTCCACATTCTGGAGTGGCGCCGCATCCCGGTGCTCGACGCCGACCGCAAGCGAGTGGCGGCCTGCACGGACCTCGCCCAGTTGGAAGTCTGGGCCCAGCGCGCCGTACACGCCACCGACGCGGCGGAGTTGTTCGACATCGAGTGAGCGGTGCGGTCCCGTGGACATGCCGAAGGCCCGCGTCCGGGAAGACGCGGGCCTTCGTCCCTGGAAGCGGACGTTCGTGGGCTCGGGTCAATGGGCCGGTGAAAGTCCGTTCCGCGAGGGGCGGCTGACGGAAAAGGGGTGTGTCAGGCCGCTGCCTCGGGGTCCTTGGACAAACCTTCCTCGCCGAGACGGGGGGCGGGAACCGTGTCCGCCGTCTCCGGGTAGTGGCACGCCGTCAGGTGGCCCGGCTTGTTGCCCTCCGCCTGCACCAGCGGGGGCGCCTCCGTCGCGCACTTCTCCGTCGCCTTCCAGCAGCGGGTGCGGAAGCGGCAGCCGGAGGGCGGGTTGATCGGGGACGGGACGTCGCCGACGAGGCGGATGCGCTCGCGCGGCTCCGCGTCCACCGTCGCCTCGGGCACGGCGGAGAGCAGGGCCCGGGTGTAGGGGTGGCGCGGGTTGTTGTACAGGTCGTCGCGGTCGGCGATCTCGACGATCTTGCCCAGGTACATGACGGCCACGCGCTGCGAGAAGTGGCGGACGATCGCGAGGTCGTGGGCGATGAAGACGAACGCGATGCCCAGTTCCCTCTGGACCTTCTGGAGCAGGTTCACGACCTGGGCCTGGATCGAGACGTCCAAGGCCGAGACCGGCTCGTCGGCGACGATCAGCTTCGGTTCCAGGGCGAGCGCGCGGGCCACGCCGATGCGCTGGCGCTGGCCGCCGGAGAACTCGTGCGGGAAGCGGTTGAAGTGCTCCGGGTTGAGGCCGACGATCTCCAGGAGTTCGCGGACTCGCTTCTCGCGGCCGCCCTCCGGGTTGATGTCGTTGATCTCCATCGGGCCCGAGATGATCTTGCCGACCGTCTGCCGCGGGTTCAGCGAGGCGTACGGGTCCTGGAAGATCATCTGGATCTCGGAGCGGATGGGCGCCAGCTGCTTGCGGTTGGCGTGGGTGATGTCCTGGCCGCGATAGGTGATCTTGCCGCCGGTCGGCTCCAGCAGGCGGGTGATCAGCCGGCCCGTCGTCGACTTGCCGCAGCCCGACTCGCCTACGAGGCCCAGGCTCTCGCCCTCGGCGACCTGGAAGTCCAGGCCGTCCACCGCCTGCACCGCGCCGACCGTGCGGCGGATCGGGAAGCCGCCCTTGATCGGGAAGTGCTTCGTGAGCCCGGAGACGTCCAGGAGGGGGTTCGTGTTGCTCATGGTCGTGAAGTCCCGTCTGGTGTCCGTCAGTTGTGCCGGGTTCCGGCGAAGTCGGCGAAGAGGTCCCGCTTCTGGTCAAGGGTGAGGTGGCAGGCGGAGCCTCGGCCCTCGGCCACCTCCAGCGCCGGGCGCTCGGCCGAGCACAGGCCGCCGGCGACCTTCTCGGCGAACGCGCAGCGCGGGTGGAAGCGGCAGCCGGACGGTGGGTTGAGGAGGGAGGGCGGGGCACCGGGGATGGGCGTCAGCGGCACGTCGACCGGGCCGTCCAGGCTCGGCATCGAGTTCAGCAGGCCGAGGGTGTAGGGGTGGTCCGGGGTGCTCAGCACCTGCTTCTTGGTGCCGCGCTCCACGCATCGGCCGCCGTACATCACGAGGACGTCGTCCGCGATGTCGGCGATGACGCCCAGGTCGTGGGTGATGAAGATGATCGCGGTGCCGAACTCCTGCTGGAGGTCCTTCAGCAGGTCCATGATCTGGGCCTGGACCGTCACGTCGAGGGCCGTCGTCGGCTCGTCGGCGATCAGCAGCTCGGGGTCGCAGACCAGCGCCATGGCGATCATCGCGCGCTGGCGCATACCGCCGGAGAACTGGTGCGGGTAGTCGTCCACGCGGGTGTCGGGCTGGGGGATGCCGACGCGGCGCAGCATCTCGATGGCCCGGTCCCGGGCCTCCTTCTTGGAGGCGCCGGTGTGCTTGCGGTACGTCTCGGCGATCTGCGCGCCGATGGTGTGGTACGGCGAGAGCGAGGCAAGCGCGTCCTGGAAGATCATGGACATCTTGTTGCCGCGCAGCTTCTCCAGCTCGGACTCGGTGGCGCTGATCAGCTCCTTGCCGTCGAGCAGGATCTCGCCGTCCATCGTGGTGTTGCGCGGGTCGTGCAGGCCCAGGATCGCCATGTTGGTGACGGACTTGCCGGAGCCGGACTCACCGACGATGCCGAGGGTCTTGCCCTTCTCCAGGTCGAAGGAGAGACCGTCGACGGCCTTGACGACGCCGTCCTCGGTGGAGAAGTGGACCTTCAGGTCGCGCAAAGAGAGGAAGGGGGTGCTCATGGTTCGCTCTCCTTACGCGAGGCGCACGCGCGGGTCGATGAGGGCGTACACGGCGTCGACGATGATGTTGAAGACGACGATCGCGGCTGCGGCGACCAGGACGACGCCGAGCAGCATCGGCAGGTCGTTGGTGCTGACCGCCTTTACGGAGAGTGCACCGATGCCCTGGAGGCTGAAGGTGTACTCGGTGATGATCGCGCCGCCGAGCAGCACGCCGAGGTCGAGGCCGAAGATGGTGACGATCGGGCCCATCGCGCCGCGCCAGGCGAAGCGGAAGAACACCGTCCGGCGGGAGAGCCCCTTGGCGCGGGCCGTGCGGACATAGTCCTCGCTGAGCGACTCGACCATCTGGGACCGCGTCATACGGGTGTAGTTGGCGGTGAAGATCAGCGACAGCACCAGCCACGGCACCAGCAGGCCCGTGAACCACTGCCCCGGGTTGTCGGTGAACGGCGTGTAGTTGGCCCGGTCGAGCAGGTGCCACTGGTCCACGAGCAGGTAGGTGGCGAAGACGCCGACGACGTAGATCTGCATCGAGGAGGCGATCAGCGAGGCGGAGCTCGCGATCTTGTCGAGGGCCTTGCCCTGCTTCACCGCGGCCAGCATGCCGGTGCCGACGCCGAAGACCACGAAGACCGCGGCGCTGCCGAGGGCCAGCGAGAGCGTGGTCGGGAAGCGGTCCTCGATGGTGCCGAGGACCGGCTCGCGGTTCTGGAAGGAGTAGCCGAGGCACGGCGCGTCGCAGTGCCCGAAGGAGCTGTAGTCACGCCCCACGAACAGGCCCTTGAGCCAGTCCCAGTACTGCACGGGGAGCGAGTGGTCGATCCCCAGGTTCTTCTTCACCAGGGCCAGGGTCTCGGGGGTGCAGACCTTGCCGCACGCGATGCGGGCGGGGTCACGCGGAGCGGCGTAGAACATGACGAACACCAGGGCGCTGATGATCAGCAGGATCACAGCCGCGCCGAGGGTCCGGCGGATGAGGAAGCGGAGCATGGCAGTTGGGTTTTCCTGACGGATGCCGTAGGGGGTGAGACGGCGGGGCGGCACCGGGGCCGCCCCGCCAGGGGGTCGTACGTCAGGCCTTCACGAAGGTCTTGTACAGCAGGGTCGCGGAGAAGTTCGGGTCGTACTGAGCGCCGCCGACCTTCGAGCCGTACAGGTAGTAACGGCGCTGGAAGGTCTCGGGGATGATCGGCGCGACCTCCTGCATGATCCGCTTGTCCAGCGCGGCCCAGGCCTTGCCCGCCTCCTGCTGGTCGGCGATCACCGCGTTCTTCTTGATCCCGTCGTTGATCCAGCTGATGTTGGTCTGTGAGATGTTGTTCTGGCCGTTGCCGATGGCGGCACCGTCGAACAGCGGCTGGATCACGGTGAAGGCGGTCGGCCAGTCCGGGGACCAGCCGAACCACATCACGTCGTAGCTGTTGTTGATCTGCTGGATCTGGTCGTAGTAGGTGGTGTTGTCGACCGCCTTGATGACCGGGGTGAAGCCGGCTGCCGTCAGCGCGTTCTCGATGACGACCTTGGTCTTGTCGTAGGTCGGGTCCTTCGGGTACGCGTAGACGACCTTCATGCCCAGCTTGCCGGCCTCCTTCAGGAGCGCCTTGGCCTTCTCCGGGTCGCCCTGCGGCTTGGTGAGCTTGCCGTAGAGGTCGTACTTCTCGTACCCGATGAGGTCCGGGCTCATGATCGAGGACGCGAGGTCACCGGCGGACGGGCCGCCGTAGATCTGCCGGATCTGCTGCAGCGGCCACGCGTGGTTCAGGGCCTGGCGGACCTTCAGGTCGGTGATGCGCTTGGTGTTGATCGCGTAGTAGTAGAGGCCCGGGGTGAGGCCGTTGAAGCTGCGCGCCTTCAGGTTCGGGTCGGTGAGGACCTTCTGGATGCGCTCGGCCGGGACGCCCTTGTAGATCGACACGGCGTACTGGTCGTTGCCCTGGTCCGAGATGAAGCGGTCGGTGGAGTCGAGGCCCTCGATGCCGAAGGTGAACTCGAAGCCGTCCGGGTAAGCGTTGCGGATCGAGTCGGTCGCCGGGTCCCAGTTCTTGTTGCGGACCAGGACCATCGACTTGTCGGTCGTGTGGGCCTTGATCTTGTACGGACCGCTGGAGACCGGCAGCTTGTCGTACTTCTCCTTGGTGTCCAGCTTCACCGGCGTGGCGGCGTACGAGTGCATCGCCAGCGTGAAGTTGAAGTCCGGCTTGGGCTCGGCCAGCTTGAAGGTGATCGTGCGCTTCGCCTTGTCGGTCTCGATCGAGTCGAGCTGCTTGCCCTTGTACGGACCCTCGTAGGCGTCACGCCACTTGGCGCCCTTGCCGGTCAGCGCCATCTGGACGTAGGTGGCGGACTCGGTGATGAAGGGGGCCCACAGGCGCTCGATGCCGTGGCGCACGTCGTCGACGGTCAGCTCGCTGCCGTCCTCCCACTTCAGACCCTCCTTCAGCGTGAAGGTCCAGGTCTTGTTGTCCTTGGAGGCGGTGCCGGTGTCGGTGGCGAGGTCGCCGACGAGCTTCTGGTGGCCCGTGGAGTCGATCTTGTAGCCGGTCAGGCAGCGGTGCAGGAGCAGCGCGGCCGTGGAGTTGTACGCGAAGTAGATGCGCTGCGGGTCCAGGTGGGAGAAGTCCTGCGGCGACAGGCCGTAGATCGTGCCGCCCTTCTTCGCACCGGGGATCTCCGGGGCCGGGCCGGTCGAGTCGGCCTTGGTGCCGATCTCAACCTTGGCGCCGGTGTAGGAGGTGGCACCGTCGGTCGGGGCGTTGCCGGTGCCGCCCCCGCCGCCGCTGCTGCACGCGGACAGCAGCGTCGAGCCTGCGGCCGCGACAGAGGTGGCGATGACGAAATTTCTGCGGGAGAGAGACATGGCTGACCCGTTCGTAGTGGAGGACGAGAGGTGCTGTGGTCCGGCCGGGCCCCGTCGCTCGGCCGGGGCGGAACTCAGCGCTTGGTCTTCGGGTCCAGTGCGTCGCGGACCGAGTCACCGAGGAGGTTGAAGGCGACGACGAAGAGCACCATGGTCACGCCGGGGAAGAGCATGAAGGTGATGTCGTCCTGGTAGACCTTGGCGCCGTTCTGGATCATGACGCCCCAGTCGGGGGTCGGGTCCGAGAGGCCGACGCCGAGGAAGGCGAGACCCGCTTCCGCGGTCACGTAGGTCGGGAGGAGCAGCGTTGCCTGGATGAGGATCGGGGTCCACAGGTTGGGCAGCAGTTCCTTGAAGATGATGCGGGCCGGGGAAGCGCCGGTGACCTTGGCCGCCTCCACGAACTCGCGCTCGCGCAGGGCGAGCACCTCGCCACGCAGCAGTCGGGCGATGGAGGCCCAGCCGAAGGCCGTCATCACGACGATCAGGCTGGTGACGGTCAGCCAGACCGGGGTGTTCTCCTCGGGCGAGACGAAGATCGCCAGGACCACCGGCCAGAAGGCGATGAAGAACAGGGTCTGCGGGAAGGCCAGCAGGATGTCGATGATCCGGCCGACGAAGTAGTCCGTCTTGCCGCCCATGTAGCCGGCGGTGATGCCGATGACGACACCGAGCACGGTCGTCAGCAGGGCGGCGGCGGTCGCGATCAGCAGCGAGTTGCGGATGCCGTAGAGCAGGAAGGTGAAGACGTCCCGCCCGAGCTGCGGCTCGATGCCGAACCAGAAGTCGGAGCTGATGCCGCCGTTGGGCTTGATCGGGTAGTTGAACTGGTTGAACAGGCCCGGGATGTTCATGCCGTACGTGGTGTACGGGTCCTTGCCGTACACCTTGGCGATCAGCGGCGCGGCAATGCCCACGACGAAGAAGAAGATCACCACAAAGGCGGATATGACGCCCGTCCGGTCCCGCTTGAAGCGGGTCCAGGCCAGCCGTCCCGGAGAGCGGCTCTCGGTGCCCTTGGGGTTGCCGGGCTTCGCCGATGTGGCGCTGTCTTCGTCGGTCACCTCGAGTGCGGCGGCCGGGGAAGAGGATGCGGGGGTGGTCATGATGCTCCGTGCCTTGTGGGTCAAGGCTCCGCAGGGCGCTCCCCTACGGGCTACGCCGGACTTTTTCAACGCAATTCATTCAAGGTCAATAAATTCTCGGTCGCCTTGGTTGCGTCTTTACCTTCTTTACTCGCACTTGACCATTCCGTAGCTACGCGGGTAGCACGCTGTAATCGATCCGTGCTTCACATCGGACTAACTGGACCAAACGGGCAATCAGTTCGATATACGGACGGTGGTGTGCCGAAATGCGTACATCGACACGTCGCAATCCAACGTTTCGGCATCGTTGCGCGAAGATCTGTTGCGCTCTCTACCCAAGATCGTCCATGCGGCACGCCTCCGCTGCCTGCATTCGGATGACGTGTCCCTCTAAAGGCTGCTCAATCCGGCGACGGGCATGCGATATGCGGCGCATGAGTCGATATTGGCCGGTATCGGTTCTGTGATCGCGGAGGAGGCAGCCATGCGGGGAATCACGCACGCCCGTTGGGCCGCCGGAGTGATCGCCGCGGGGCTGCTCGCCACCGCCTGCGGCAGCGGACAGGGGTTCGGCGGCGCCGGGGTGCTGACCTCCTCCTGGGGCGACCCGCAGAACCCGCTGGAGCCGGCCAACACCAACGAGGTCCAGGGCGGCAAGGTCCTCGACATGGTCTTCCGGGGCCTGAAGAAGTACGACCCGAGGACCGGCAAGGCCCAGAACATGCTCGCCGAGCGCATCGACACCTCGGACTCGCGGAACTTCACCATCAGGCTGAAGGCCGGGTGGGCCTTCTCCAACGGCGAGAAGGTGACCGCCCACTCCTTCGTGGACGCCTGGAACTACGGGGCCAGCCTGAGGAACAACCAGAAGAACGCGTACTTCTTCGGCTACATCGCGGGCTACGACAAGGTCCACCCCGACAGCGGCACACAGACCGCCGACACCCTGTCCGGGCTGAAGGTGGTCGACGACCGCACCTTCACCGTCCGGCTCAACCAGAAGTTCTCCAGCTTCCCCGACACCCTCGGCTACGCCGCCTACGCCCCGCTCCCGCGCGCCTTCTTCACCGACCACGCGGCCTGGCTGAAGAAGCCGGTCGGCAACGGTCCCTATCTCATCGACTCCTACAGCAGGGGCTCGGCGATGAACCTGAAGAAGTGGGACGCCTACCCCGGACCTGACCCGGCACGCAACGTCGGGGTGACCCTGCTGGTGTACACCGACAACAACACCGCCTACACCGACGTACTGGCCGGCAACCTCGACCTGGTCGACGACGTGCCCGCCGCCCAGCTCAAGAACGTCGACACCGACCTGAACGGCCGCTACATCAACACCCCGGCCGGCATCCTGCAGACCCTGGCCTTCCCCTACTACGACCCGAAGTGGAACACCAGCGGGGCACGGAAGGTCCGCACCGGCCTGTCCATGGCGATCAACCGCAAGCAGATCACCGAGACCATCTTCCGCGGCACCCGCACCCCGGCCACCGACTGGACCTCCCCGGTCCTCGGTGTGGCCGGCGGCTACAAGGCCGGGCTGTGCGGCCATGTCTGCGACTACGACCCCGCGCGGGCCAGGCAGCTGATCCAGGAGGGCGGCGGGATCCCCGGCGGCCGGCTGAGGATCACCTACAACGCGGACACCGGCTCGCACCGGCAGTGGGTGGACGCCGTGTGCAACTCCATCAACAACGCCCTGGGCGACGACCGGGCCTGCGTCGGCAACCCGATCGGCACCTTCGCCGACTTCCGCAACCAGATCACCCAGCACAAGATGTCCGGTCCCTTCCGGGCCGGCTGGCAGATGGACTACCCGTTGATCCAGAACTTCCTGCAGCCGCTGTACTACACGGGCGCCTCCTCCAACGACGGCAAGTGGTCCGACCAGCAGTTCGACCGGCTCGTCGACCGGGCCAACGCCGAGACCGGGCAGGCCGCGGCCGTCCGGCTCTTCCAGCGCGCCGAGGAGGTCGTGCGCGACAACATGGCGGCCATCCCGCTCTGGTACCAGAACGGCAGCGCCGGCTACACCTCCCGGCTCTCCCATGTGGCGCTCAACCCGTTCAGCGTGCCCGTCTACAACGAGATCAAGGTCGGCTGAGCGGCATGGCGCGCTATGTCGCACGGCGGCTGCTGCAGATGATCCCGGTGTTCATCGGGTCGACGCTGCTGATCTTCCTGATGGTGAACGTGATGGGCGACCCCATCGCGGGCCTGTGCGGCGAGCGGGCCTGCGACCCGGCGACCGCCGCCCAGCTGAAGCGGGAGTTCGGCTTGGACAAGCCGCTCTGGCAGCAGTACGCGACCTACATGGGCAATGTCTTCACCGGCGACTTCGGCACCGCCTTCAACGGCCAGAAGGTCACCGAGCTGATGGGATCGGCGTTCCCCGTCACCATCCGGCTCACGATCGTCGCCATCCTCTTCGAGATCGTCGTCGGCGTGACGCTGGGCGTGCTGACGGGCCTCAGACGCGGGCGGCCCATCGACACCGGGGTCTTGCTGGGCACCCTGGTGGTGATCTCCGTGCCCACCTTCGTCACCGGTCTGCTGCTCCAGCTGCTGCTCGGCATCAAATGGCAGTGGATCAGCCCGTCCGTCCGCTACGGAAGTTACGACGAGCTGATCCTGCCCGGCCTGGTCCTCGCCTCCGTCTCCCTCGCCTACGTCACCCGGCTGACCCGCACCGCCATCGCGGAGAACAAACGGTCCGACTACGTCCGTACGGCGATCGCCAAGGGCCTGCCCCGGCACCGGGTGATCGTCCGGCATCTGCTGCGCAACTCGCTGATCCCCGTGGTCACGTTCATCGGCGCCGACATCGGCGCGCTGATGGGCGGTGCGATCGCCACCGAGCGGATCTTCAACATCCATGGCGTCGGCTTCCAGCTCTACCAGGGCATCCTGCGCCAGAACACCCAAACGGTCGTCGGCTTCGTGACCGTCCTCGTCCTTGTCTTCCTCGTCGCCAACCTCCTCGTCGACCTCCTGTACGCCGTACTCGACCCGAGGATCCGCTATGCCTGAACAGCCGCATGAGCCCGAAGGGGCGATCGCCGGGACCGGCATGGGCGGGACGATGGACCTGGGCGCGAGCGAGGCGGCCACACTGGAGCGCACACCGGGCGGCCCGCTGGGCACGGGACCCGCGGGCAGGCCCCGCAGCCTGTGGTCCGACGCCTGGCGGGACCTGCGCCGCAACCCCGTCTTCCTCCTGTCGGGGCTGGTCATCGTCTTCCTGGTCTTCGTCTCCCTGTGGCCCTCGGCGATCGCCTCCGGCAGCCCCCTGAAGTGCGACCTCGCCAGGGCCCAGGACGGCGCGGGCCCGGGCGCGCCCTTCGGCTACGACGGCCAGGGCTGCAACGTCTACACGCGCACGGTGTACGGCGCCCGTACGTCCGTCACGGTCGGTGTGCTGGCGACGCTCGGGGTGTCCGTCGTCGGCTCGGTGCTCGGAGCGCTGGCGGGCTATTTCGGCGGCGTCTGGGACTCGATCCTGTCCCGGATCACCGACATCTTCTTCGCGATCCCGGTGGTCCTCGGCGGTCTGGTCCTGCTGTCGGTGGTGACGAGCAACACGGTCTGGCCGGTCATCGGGTTCATGGTGCTGCTCGGCTGGCCGCAGATCTCCCGGATCGCACGCGGCTCGGTCATCACCGCCAAGCAGAACGACTACGTCCAGGCCGCCCGCGCCCTCGGCGCCTCCGACTCCCGCATCCTGCTGCGCCACATCGCCCCGAACGCGGTGGCACCGGTGATCGTGGTGGCGACCATCGCGCTGGGCACCTACATCGCGCTGGAGGCGACCCTGTCGTACCTCGGAGTGGGCCTGAAGCCGCCCAGCGTCTCCTGGGGCATCGACATCTCCGCCGCGTCCCCCTACATCCGCAACGCCCCGCACGCCCTGCTGTGGCCCTCGGGCGCCCTGGCCCTCACGGTCCTGGCGTTCATCATGCTCGGCGACGCGGTCCGCGACGCCCTCGATCCGAAGTTGAGGTGATGGTGCGGTGCTGCTGGGAGAGCGGGGTGTGCGTGGGGGGTTTCCGGTCCGCGGGAGGGGCGGTCGGGGCCGGCGAGGGTGTGGGGTCATGGGGCGGACAGAGGGGGCCGGTGCCGGTGCGTGCCCTGCTGCGGGGCCGTTCAGACGTACCGGCGCTCACCGTCCCGGATTCGTCATGCTCGGCGACGCGGTCCGCGACGCCCTCGATCCGAAGTTGAGGTGATGGGGGCGTGTTGCTCGAAGTGCGGGATCTGCAGGTGGAGTTCCGGACGAGGGACGGGGTCGCACATGCGGTGAACGGGGTGAGTTGCGGGGTCGACGCGGGGGAGACACTCGCCGTGCTCGGGGAGTCGGGGTCGGGGAAGTCCGTCACCGCGCAGGCCGTGATGGGGATCCTCGACATGCCCCCGGGCAGGATCACCGGCGGAGAGATCCTCTTCCAAGGGCAGGACCTGCTGAAGCTCAAGGAAGAGGAGCGGCGGAAGATCCGGGGCGCCGGGATGGCGATGATCTTCCAGGACGCCCTGTCGGCCCTCAACCCCGTCATCTCCGTGGGGGACCAGCTCGGCGAGATGTTCGTCGTGCACCGGGGCATGTCGAGGAAGGACGCGCGGGGCAGGGCCGTCGACCTGATGGAGCGGGTGCGCATCCCGGCCGCCGCCCAGCGGGTGCGGGACTATCCGCACCAGTTCTCCGGCGGTATGCGCCAGCGCATCATGATCGCCATGGCGCTGGCCCTGGAGCCGGCGCTCATCATCGCCGACGAGCCGACCACCGCCCTCGATGTCACCGTGCAGGCCCAGGTCATGGATCTGCTCGCGGAGTTGCAGCGCGAGTACCACATGGGGCTGATCCTCATCACCCACGATCTCGGGGTCGTGGCGGACGTGGCCGACCGGATCGCCGTGATGTACGCCGGGAAGATCGTCGAGTCGGCGCCCGTGCGTGACATCTACAAGGCGCCCGCCCACCCCTACACCCGCGGCCTGCTGGACTCCATCCCGCGCCTGGACCAGAAGGGACAGGAGCTGTACGCCATCAAGGGCCTGCCGCCGAACCTGATGGACATCCCGCCCGGCTGCTCCTTCCACCCGCGCTGCCCGATGGCCCAGGACGTCTGCCGCACCGACGAACCCGTGCTGTACAAGGTCTCCGCGGCGCGCGGCAGCGCCTGCCACTTCTGGAGGGAGTGCCTCGATGGCTGAGCCGATCCTCGAAGTGACCGGGCTCGTCAAGCACTACCCGCTGACCCGGGGCATCCTGTTCAGGAGGCAGGTCGGCGCGGTGAAGGCCGTCGACGGCGTCGACTTCACGCTCCACAAGGGCGAAACCCTCGGCATCGTCGGTGAGTCGGGCTGCGGCAAGTCGACGGTCGCCAAGCTGCTCTGCAACCTGGAGCGCCCCACGGCCGGCTCGATCCGGTTCAAGGGCGAGGACATCACCAAGCTGTCCGGCCGCGCGCTGAAGGCCGTCCGCCGCAACATCCAGATGGTCTTCCAGGACCCGTACACCTCCCTCAACCCCCGGATGACGGTCGGCGACATCGTCGGTGAGCCGTACGACATCCACCCCGAGGCCGCGCCCAAGGGCGAGCGCCGGCGCAGGGTCCAGGAGCTGCTGGACGTGGTCGGCCTCAACCCGGAGTACGTCAACCGCTATCCGCACCAGTTCTCCGGCGGCCAGCGCCAACGCATCGGCATCGCACGGGGGCTGGCCCTCCGCCCGGAGATCATCGTCGCCGACGAACCCGTCTCCGCCCTGGACGTCTCGGTCCAGGCCCAGGTGATCAACCTGCTGGACCGGCTGCAGTCGGAGTTCGACCTGTCGTACGTCTTCATCGCGCACGACCTGTCCATCGTGCGGCACATCTCCGACCGGGTCGGCGTCATGTACCTGGGCCGGATCGTGGAGATCGGCCGGGACGCCGAGATCTACGACCACCCGACCCACCCCTATACGCAGGCGCTGCTCTCCGCGGTGCCGGTCCCGGACCCCGAGGCCCGTGCGCAGCGTGAGCGGATCATCCTCAGCGGAGACGTGCCGTCCCCGACGAACATCCCGTCGGGCTGCCGCTTCCGCACCCGCTGCTGGAAGGCGCAGGAGCGCTGCGTGCGGGAGGTGCCGGCCCTCGCCGTCCCGGCCGTCTTCCGTGACGCGTCGGGTCCGGCGGCCCATGACTCGGCCTGCCACTTCGCGGAGGAGAAGCAGGTGGTCCCGGCGGAGGGGGAGTAGGAGCGTACGGCAACGGGCCGGGACGACATGGCGCGTCCCGGCCCGTTCACGGCACCCGCACGGCCGTACGCTGATCAGCCTCCCGTGTCCGTATATCGGTACCGCTTCCGTGAAGTTGCCTGCGTGTTAACGCAGTTGACGGTCACTTGTCCCGGTGTGGCAGGGAACGCCGAAGAAAGTCCAGCTGCAGCCGCAGCAGGTTCTCCGCGACGGTCTCCTGCGGGGTCATGTGCGTCACCCCGGACAGCGGCAGCACCTCGTGCGGGCGGCCCGCGGCGAGCAGGGCGGAGGACAGCCGCAGCGAGTGGGCGACGACGACGTTGTCGTCCGCCAGCCCGTGGATGACCAGCATCGGGCGGTGCGGCTCCGCCGGGTCGACCAGGCCCGCGTCGTCGATCACCGAGTTGCGGCGGTAGACCTCCGGCTGCTCGTCCGGGAGGCCGAGGTAGCGCTCCTGGTAGTGGGTGTCGTACAGCCGCAGATCGGTGACCGGGGCGCCGACGACCGCCGCGTGGAAGACGTCCGGGCGGCGCAGTACCGCCAGCGCCGCCAGATAGCCGCCGAACGACCAGCCGCGGACGGCCACCCGGCCGAGGTCCAGCGGGAACTCCTCGGCGAGCGCGTGCAGCGCGTCCACCTGGTCCTGGAGCGCGATGGCCGCCACGTCGTCCCGGATCGACTTCTCCCAGGCCGGCGAGCGCCCCGGGGTGCCCCGTCCGTCGGCCACGATCACCGCGAAGCCCTGGTCGGCGAACCACTGCGAGGTGAGGTGGGGGTTGTGCGCGGCAAGCACCCGCTGGCCGTGCGGACCGCCGTAGGGGTCCATGAGGACGGGCAGGGGCCTGTCACCGGGGTAGTCCCGTGGCATAAGCACGGCGCACGGAATTCGGCGCGCGCCCCCTTCGACCAGGGTCACCCGTGGGGACAAACCGGGGTCTTCGGCGTACGAGCGGACAGTCGCCGAAGGTTTTCCGTCACGCAGCACCTGGACCCGGGTGCCCGGCCGGTCCGGTGTCGCGGACACCAGCAGGGTGACCCCTCCGGCACGGACCGCCGTGTGCACGCCCGGTTCCTGCGACACGCGCTCCACGCCCAGCTCGTTCACCCGGTACACATGAATTTCGCCGATCTCGGGCTGCTGCGCCTCCGCGCCCGCCGAGGCGGAAACCAGCACGTCCTCCGCACCCACGTCCAGCACCGCCCGGATGTGCAATTGACCGCTGGTCAAGGGGCGTTCGCCGACCGCCAGCACCCGGGAGCCCCCCTCGTCCACGATGCGGACAAGCTGTCCGGAGGGGCTCCAGCAGGGCACTCCAGCGAACAATTCAAGCCAACTTGGATCTTCGTCGGCGTGCACCATCCGGGTGGCCCCCGTGTCCGGGTCCACCGCCAGGAACAGCTGGCTGCGCTGGTCCCGCGCCTGCACGAGCACCAGCGGCGCACCCGCCGCTGACCAGTGCACATGGGCCAGATAGGGATAGCGGGACCGGTCCCACGCCACCTCCGTGCGCTCCCCGTCGAGGCCGACCACGAACAGCCGTACGTCCGCGTTCGGTGTGCCCGCCGCCGGGTAGGCGATGTCGATCGGCTCACGCTCAGGGTGGGCCGGATCCGCGATCCACCACCGCCGCACCGGCGTGTCGTCCACGCGCGCCACGAGCAGCCGGCGCCCGTCCGGCGCCCACCAGAACCCCCGCGAACGCCCCATCTCCTCGGCCGCGACGAACTCCGCGAGCCCGTAGGTGACCCGCCCCGGTCCGTCCGCGGACCCCGGCCCGGCGAGCACCCGGTCGTCCTCGCCCTCGGCGCCCACCACGCGCAGCGCGCCGCGCGCCACGTAGGCGACATGCCGGCCGTCGGGGGAGGGGCGCGGGTCGATCACCGGTCCAGGGACCCGGAGTTCACGCGTCGTGCCGGCCCGCAGCTCGGCTGTGAAAAGCCGCCCTGACAAGGCGAAAGCCGCCAACTCCAGGGCCGTGTCGGTGGCATAGCCGACGATGCCGGCACCGCCCTCCCGGCTGCGCTCCCGGCGCGCCCGCTCCTCGGTCGAAAGCTCTTCGGAGGCGCCGTCGAGAAGGGTGCCCGGATCGGCGGCCAGGCGTTCTTCGCCCTCCGGAAGATCCATGATCCAGAGGGAGTTGGCCCGGTCGGTGCCGGAGGCGGACCGCAGGAACGCGACACGCGAACCGTCCGGCGCCACGGTGAACGCACGCGGCGCGCCGAGCGTGAATCGCTGGGTCCGTGCGTGCCGTCGGGGGAAGGAGTCAGACTCGGTCGTCATACCTCGACCATATTGGCCATGCGCCCCCTTGTGCGGCCGTGCGCCGCGCGATGCGCGAGCACGGATAGTTATGATCACTACCGCTGTGTGGGTATGAACCTGCTGGCGTCTGCATGGATTTGCTCAACTGATCTTGATCTGGCGATCTTTGGAGGTGAGCCGCCGTGGCACTCTCGATTTCGGCGGTGGTGCTGCTGGCGATCATCGTCTACTTGCTGATCAAGAAGTCGGGGCTGAAGGGCGGCCATGCGGTTGTCTGCATCCTGCTCGGCTTCTATCTCGCCTCCTCGACCATCGCCCCCACGATCAGCCAGCTGACGACGAACGTCGCCAGCATGATCGGCAGCATCAAGTTCTGACACCGCCGTGACGAGGGCGGACGCACCGTGGCCGTGACGGTCGTGCAGGCCGACTACACCACGCACCCCGAGTTCCGCAGGCGTTTCGCGCGTCTGCCTGTACGCCGCCGTCCCGCTGGCCGTGCTCGCCCGCCGACGTCACCCCGGAACACGCCGGTGCGGCGTCAGCGGCTGCCAGTACGGCCGCACAGCTGGGCGAGGCACTCCCCTGCTGATCAGTTCCCGGCCGCGTAGGGAAGGAAGCGGGCCCACGATTCCGGCGTGAGGGCGAGTTGGGGGCCGGTGGTGGTGTGCTTGGAGTCGCGGATGTGGATGGTGCGGGGGGCTATCGCGATCTCGACGCAGGAGTCGCCGTCGGGGCCACTGCTGTAGCTGCTCTTGAACCAGTCCAGGGCCACTTCGACGCAGGAGTCGACATCGGGACCGTCGCTGTAGCTGCTCTTGAACCACGCCAGCTTCATTTCTCTCCCAGCAGTTGCTCGATGAAGGCCAGCGACTCCCGCGGGGAGAGAGCCTGTGCCCGGATGGTGCTGTATCGCAGCTCAAGGATGCGGAGCTGCTTCGGATCGGAAGTCGGGCGGCCGTTGAACGCTCCGTCGGAGCGGCCTACCGCCGTCCCGTCCGTGAACTTCAGCACCTCGATTTTGCCTGCCAACCCGGGGTGCTCCCCGGAGTCCGTCGGCATCACCTGAAGGGTGACATTGCGCAACCCTGCCACTTCCCGCAGGTGTTCGAGCTGCTGGCGCCACACCATTGTGCCCCCAACCCTTCGGCGCAGTGCCACCTCTTCCTGGACGAAGCTGAGCACCGGCGCAGGATCACGCTCGAAGATCGATTTACGGCCCATGCGTGCGGCAACTCCGCGTTGTAGCTCGGCTTCCGAGTAGGCGAACTGGGACACCTCGAACAAGGCCCGCGCATGCTCCGGCGTCTGCAACAGGCCATGGATGCTGAGCCCGACGTACACCCCCATCTCCACGGCCTTGGCTTCCAGACCGGCCAGTTCCCGCACCTTCTTCGGATACCGGACCTTCTCCACGTCCTCCTTCATCGCGGAGATCAGCCCACCCGCCCGCAACACCTTGTCGGCCTTGTCCAGATACTCCGGCCGGGGAATCCGCTTCCCGGCCTCGATCTTGTAGACCAGGTCCTCGCCGTAGCCGATGGCCTTGGCGAAGTCGGCGGCCTTCATTCCCACCGCCTCGCGCCGCAGCTTCAGTTGGCGCCCGACCGTGGCGATGACCGCGATGCCCCACTCATCATCCGGATCCACCTCCCAACCCGGCTCGTCCGCCTCGCCCTTGAGTTCGTCCGTCATCACCCCTCCTGACAAGCCCCGACACACAGAACAACCACCGGACAGTCACCGTACGCAACGGCTCAGTCACTCACCACGGTAAGCAGCACCGGCCACTCTGAGTGACGTGAATCAGAAAATCGCCGAGACCGAGCCCCCGCCCCGGCCCCAACTCGACGGCGGCATCCCAAACTTCACCGTTCTACTGTCGTCCACCCCGCGCGGCGCCCGTCTGGCCCGGCTGCTCGCGTCG
The DNA here is from genome assembly GCF_040680235.1 of Streptomyces sp. NPDC052101. Lineage (NCBI taxonomy): Bacteria > Bacillati > Actinomycetota > Actinomycetes > Kitasatosporales > Streptomycetaceae > Streptomyces > Streptomyces sp. NPDC052101. Next base: position 221,769 of record NZ_JBFAWH010000015.1, on the reverse strand, counting down.
GACCAGTTCCGGAGCTGGGGCCTGCCGGCGGATCCCGCGACGCTGATCGTGGCCGAGCTGGCGGCCAACGCCGCGGCCCACGGCCGCCTGCCCGGCCGCAGCTTCCGTCTCACGCTGTACGTGGTCGGCCGCACCCTGCGCATCGAAGCCACGGACACGCGCGGTGACCGGCTGCCCAAGCTCCAAGTGCCGGACACACATGCCGAGTCCGGCCGTGGGCTGCTGCTGGTCGAGGCGTTGGCGGATCGATGGGACGTCGTCGAGGGCCGCTTCCCATGCAAGACCGTCTGGGTCGAACTACGCCTTCCGTCACCGGAACCCGGTCCTGCGGGCTCCGGTGACGCCAGCGACTAAAGGCAACAAAGCACCGGGGAAAAGGCCCCCCAAACCCCACCCCTCCCGCCCGTGCCCCACGCTCACTCGGCCGGGTGAATATGCCCCCGTCAGCTGGATTTCGAAGCCCCAGCCGCCCATACGCTCAGCGCGACACAACCGCAGACATGCGACGGCCCCCGCCGGGACGGCAATCCCAGTGCGAGGGCCTGACCACCGAGGAAGAGAAGAGCTTCCCGATGGGTAACCAGAACCCTAGCGTGCCCCCGCACGCCCAGCCCGGCCTTGTGGGCAACAAGCACCCGAACCGGGGCCCTCAAGCCGCACACACCGGCGGGCTCGTCCACGACAACACCCGCCACACCACCCGCTTCACGGTGATCGGCAACCACCTCACCCAGCACCCGGACCTCTCCCTCCTCGCGATCGGCCTGGCCTGCCACATCCAGTCGCTGCCGAAGAGTGCCCGCGTCGACATCAAGACCCTCGCCGCCCGCTTCCCCGAGGGAGCCGTCCGTATCGCCGCCGCCTTACGAGAGCTGGAGGCCCACGGCTACCTGCGCCGCGAACGCGAACGCATCCCCGGCGGCCGTATCGTCACCCGGACGATCTCCTGCAACCAGCCAACGGCCGGGCGCCACCCCGACAGGTCCGACTGCCCCGCCCGACCGGTACGGCGACCGGCGGAGGTCCCGGCCAGGCGCCCGCCCCGTACGGCCCGCAAACCCCTCCCCGCCGTACCCCGGCCGTCCTGCACCGCCCCCGCCCTCCTCCAGGCGGCCACCGACCTCCTCGCGGACCTGCGCCGCCACGACCCGAGCCTCCTCCTCTCGGCCGCCGACACGGTGCACCTGGCCCCCGGCGTCGCCGCCTGGCTGGAGCGCGACGTCAGCCCCACCGCCGTACGGCACGCCCTGACCGCCGACATGCCACCCGAGGGTCCACGACGCCCCGCCGCCCTGCTGGCCCGCCGCCTCGCGGCTCAGCTGCCGCCCCCGCCGCCGTTCCGCGCACCGGCCGCCCTGCCGCCCGTACGGCACCCGCTCCAGACCTGCGACGGCTGCGACCGTGCCTTCCGCGCACCCGAACCCGGCCGCTGCCGCGACTGCCGAACCGATCTCCTGGAGGCCGCCTAGCATGAAAGCGACGATCCTTGCCCCTGGGCACAGACGACGAGGAGCGAGCGCCATGACCATCGCACCGGACAACGCGCGGCAGGGTGCTTCCCACATCTACCGGGCCATGCGGGACCTCGTTCAGTCCATGGACGACACCATTCCCGGCAAATTTGAGATCACGAAGAAGGGGATCGTCCACGACATGATGGCGCCGATTGGTCCGCACGAGCTGACCACCCTGCACGTCCGGAAGCGCCTTGAAAAGGTGATGCCTGACGAGATCGTGGCCCACACGGGTGAACCCGACGTGGAGGACGAATCGGAAAGCATCATGCGCCGCCCGGACGTGATGGTGATCACCTGGGAGGACATGGAGGTCCCTGGTTCCTTCGACCCCCGCACACTCATCGCCGCCATCGAAATCGTCTCCCGCTCCAACCCGGACAACGACTGGGTCGGCAAGGTCCGCGACTATCCCCTCATGGGCATCCCCGTCTACGCGATCTTCGACCCCCGCACCGGCACCGGCGCCGTCCTCTCCGACATCCACCCCACCCCCGACGGCCCCCGTTACGCCACCCGCAAGGACTTCGTCTACGGCGAGGACGTGACCATCGCCGACTGGACCATCCCGACGGACGGTCTGCCGCGCTACAAGGACGAGACGAGTGCCTCGTAGGGTGGTCCCATGACGGAACTGCCCGCCCGTCGTCTGCTGCTGGTGCACGCGCACCCGGACGACGAGTCGATCAACAACGGCGCGACGATGGCCAGGTACGCGGCCGAGGGTGCGCACGTGACCCTGGTCACCTGCACGCTCGGGGAGCGGGGCGAGGTCATCCCGCCCGGGCTGCGGCATCTGACGGGTGCCGCGCTGGGCCTGCACCGGCGCGGCGAGCTGGCCGAGGCCGTGCGCGCGCTCGGGGTGACCGACGCGCGGCTGCTCGGCGGGGCGGGGCGGTACGGGGACTCCGGGATGATGGGCTTTCCGGACAACGACGACCCCGGGTGCTTCTGGCAGGCGGACGTGGACCAGGCCGCCGGGCAGCTGGCCGAGGTGATCCTGGACGTTCGCCCCCAGGTCCTCGTCACCTACGACGACCAGGGGGGCTACGGCCACCCGGACCACATCCAGGCCCACCGCGTCGCCATGCGCGCCGTGGACGTCGCCGCCGAGCGCGGGCACCGGATCGACAAGGTGTACTGGAACCGCGTCCCGCGCTCCGTCGTCGACGCCGCCTTCGACCGCCTCCAGGACGAGCTGCCCGCGCTTCCGTTCGACAAGGGCGCGTCCGTGGGCGACGTGCCCGGCGTGGTGAGCGACGAGCGGGTCACCACCGCCGTCGACGGCACCGTGCACGCCGCCGCCAAGGCCGCCGCGATGCGCGCCCACGCCACGCAGATCGCGGTGGCCGAACCGTACTTCGCGCTCTCCAACGACCTGGCCCAGCCGCTGTTCACCACCGAGTACTACGAGTTGGTGCGCGGCACGGCCGAGCCGGGGGAGAGCGACCTGTTCGCCGGACTCGACCTGGACACCGACACCGAGGAGACGCCATGAGCAACGCGGGACAGGGCCCGCTGCTCGCCCAGCCGCTGCAACGCCCCTCGGCCGGGCGGGCCGCCGCATATGTCGGACTCTTCCTGCTCGGTGCCGTCGTCGGACTGGCCGGGACTCTGGTCCAGGCCGCCTGGTTCCCCGGCGGGCTGCTGCTGGCCCTCGCGGGCGCGGCCGGGACGTTCCTCGGCGGGGCGTACGCCACCGGCGGCCGGGGCGGGGCGGTCGCACCGGTGGTCGGCTGGATCGTCACCGTCATCCTGCTCACCGCCCCGCGCCCCGAGGGCGACTTCCTGTTCAGTGCCGGAGGCGGTTCCTATCTCTTCCTGCTCGGCGGCATGGCCCTCGCTGTGATCTGCGCCACCATCGGGGCCGGGCGGCAACCTCGCGGCGGCCCCGCCCGACTTGGCAAGTGACGTACCACTTCGCCGTGCGGCGCACGTGCGAGTCCGGTGTGGGTTTCCTCGGCGGTCCTGGGATACGCGCCAGAAGTGGCCAGTATGGTGGTGCGCGCCGCCGAGCCGCCCGAGCAGTCAGGTCGTCTCGGGCGGCGGAGCCAACTGGGAGAACCTGCCTTGAGTCGTGAAACTGACACTCCGTCCTCCGGGCCCAACGGGCACGGCGGAGCCGCATACCCCTCCGGCACGCCGCCGTACGGGACCCCCATGGCTTCCGACGGCGGTACGGATGCGGGCCGTTCGGCCGGCCGTCCGGAGGAGAAGAAGACCGAGACCACGCTGACGACCCGGATCCGGATCAACATCCCCGGATCCCGGCCCATCCCGCCGGTCGTCGTGCGCAAGCCCGTCGGAGACTCCGAGAGCACCGGGGGCGAGGCGCCCGCCGGCGAGCCGCGGCCCGCGGCCGACCGGACGCCCGCCGCCGCCGAGCCCGCCGCGGAGCCCGCGGCCCAGGCCGAGGAGAAGACCAGCGACTGGTTCGCGCCCCGCAAGTCCTCCGCCGGAAAGGGCGGTCCGGGCGGTGGCGGTACGAACGGGGCCGGAATGCCCGGCGGTTCGAGCGGTCCGGGTGGGCCGAGCGGTTCGGGTGGTTCGAGCGGTTCGAGTGGTCTGGGCAGTTCGGGTGGTTCGGGTGGTTCTGCCCCCGCCTCCGGTGCGCCGAGCACCCGTACGGGTGGTTCGGGGGCATCCGGTGCCACCGGTGGTACCGGTGCACGCCCCGGCGGCGGCCGTCCCGGCGGTGTGGTCGGCTCCATGAGCGTCCCGGGCGCCTCCCGCTCCGGCACCACGACCGGCACCACGAACGGCAAGGGCCTGCCCGGCGCCACCGGCGGCCCCGTCGCCCCCGGACACGGCGGCGGCACGGGTTCCTTCGACGTGACCGAGGCGCTGGCCGCGGGCCCGCTGGGCGGCGGTTCCCGTCCTGGCGCGTCCGGCGGCGAACCGAGCCGCGACGACCTGCCGTACTTCTCGGACAACGCCGGCCAGGAAGGCTTCGGCGGCGCCGCTGCCCCCGGAGCGAACGGCCGGAGCTTCACCGGGTCCGGCACGGGCGTCCCGGGCGTCCCGGGCGACCACGACGGTCTCGGCGGTCTCGGCGGCCCCGGTGGTCCGAGCGGCTTCAACGGCGCGCACGGTCCGGGCGGTTCCGGCGGCCCGCAGGGCCCGGCCGGCCCCACCAGCGGTCCGGTCACCGGCGACGGCCCCCTCGTCCCCTCGGCCGGCGACCCCTTCGACTTCGACGGCCTGCCCGGCCCGGGCGGCTACGACGGCCCCGGCGGCCGGGGCGCCCACGGCACTCAGGGACCCCACAGCGCCCTTTCGGACCTCGCCGACCTCGAAGGCCCCGGCGGCCCCGGCCGTTCCGGTGGCCCGGGCGGTTCCGGTGCGGGCCTCGGCAGCGGTCCCGCCGGGCTTGGTGCGGGCGGCGGGCTCAGTGACGACACCGCGATCCTCACCCCGCAGAAGCCGGCCCCCGAACCGGGCACGCCCGGCTACCGCCGGGCCGACAACGTCTCCGGACACACCGTCACCAGCGGCATCCCGGTCGTCCCCGGCGCCGGCACCTCCCCGTTCGGCGGCGCCTCCGCCGACGGACCGGCCGCGCAGAGCCCGGCCAGGCCGGAGCCGGCCGCCGCGCCCAAGGCGCAGGCCAAGCCGAAGAAGAAGGGCCGCAGCAAGCTGGTGCTGCTGGGCGTCGGAGTGGTCGTCGTCGCGGGCGGTGCCTACGGCGCCGGACTGCTGATGAACCACACCGACGTCCCCAAGGGCACCACCGTCCTCGGCGTGGACATCGGCGGCGGCACCCGTGACGACGCCGTCAAGAAGCTCGACGACGCCTTCGGCAGCCGGGTGAACAAGCCGCTGAAGCTCTCCGTGGGCGGCAGGACGGTCACCCTCACCCCGGCGAACGCCGGTCTCCAGTTCGACTTCCAGGCCACCGTGAGCAAGGCCGCGACCAACGACTACAACCCGGTCCACGTCATCGGCTCCCTCTTCGGGCAGAAGCGCGTGATCGAGCCGGAGATGCCGGTCGACGAGGAGAAGCTGCAGGCAGCCCTCCAGCAGGCCGGCGGCGGCTCCGGCTCCGTCGTCGAGGGCGGCATCGACTTCAAGGCCGGCCAGGCCGTCGCCGTCTACGGCAAGGCGGGCAAGGCGATCGACGCGGGCCAGTCGACCGACGCGGTCGAACAGGCCTACCGCCAGCTGGTGGAGACGGACACGGCGACCCCGGTCACCGTCCCGACGGCCACCAAGCAGCCGACGGTGTCGAACGCCGAGGTCGACCGCGAGATGAAGCAGTTCGCGCAGCCCGCGATGTCGGGCAAGGTGACCGTGTCGGCGGGCGCGGGGCACGTGGTGCTGATGAGCCCGGAGAAATCGCTCTGGAAGTTCCTCAAGGTGGTGCCGACGCCGGACGGCAAGCTGGTCGACAAGCCTGACCTGAACGCCCTGAAGCAGCTCTACGGCGGCACCTTCGACGGCGTACTGATCACCCGGGCCAACGGCAAGAAGACGCCGGTCACCCCGGAGGAGGTCTACCTCACTCTCCGCCAGGCCCTGATCAGCAGGACCAACCGGGTCGCGGTCATCAACACGAACCCGAGCTAGCCCGGCCGCAGCAGGGAAAGGGGCGTCCGCCGTTCGGCGGGCGCCCCTTCGCCATGGCTGTCACCCGATCCGTATGACATCTGTCATCCGGCACTCAGGACCCCCGACACTGCCCCGCGCCCGGTCCGCGCCGCGAGCATGGTCAGCATGACAACGACTGCGGCACCGGCCACCACCACCCCGGTGGTCGGCTTCGACCAGGTGACCAAGACCTACGGCAGCGTACGGGCCGTCGACGGGATCTCGGTCCAGCTGTACCCCGGCGAGACCGTCGCCCTCCTCGGCCCGAACGGGGCCGGCAAGTCCACCACCCTCGACCTGCTCCTCGGCCTGAAGAACGCCGACGGCGGCACCGTGAGCCTCTTCGGCGGCACCCCGCGCGAGGCGATCGCCGCCGGGCGGGTCGGGGCCATGCTGCAGAGCGGCGGTCTGATGGACGAGGTCACCGTCGAGGAGCTGGTGAAGCTGGGCTGCTCGCTGCACCCGAGGCCGTACAAGGCCGCCGACGTGATGGCCCGCGCGGGCATCGCGCAGATCGCCGACCGCAAGGTCAACAAGCTCTCCGGCGGCCAGGCCCAGCGCGTCCGCTTCGCCCTCGCCACCGCCGGCGACAGCGACCTGATCATCCTGGACGAGCCGACCACCGGCATGGACGTCTCCGCCCGCCAGGCCTTCTGGGCCACCATGCGCGAGCAGGCCGACCAGGGCCGTACCGTCCTGTTCGCGACCCACTACCTCGAAGAGGCCGACGCCATCGCCGACCGGGTCCTGGTGCTGCACCGCGGCCGGCTCCTCGCCGACGGCACCGCCACCGAGATCAAGGCCAAGGCGGGCGCCCGCCGGGTCGCCTTCGACCTGGAGGGCGGCATCGACGAGGCCGCCCTGCGCGCCCTGCCGTTCCTCACCTCGATCGACATATCGGGCCAGACCGTCCGCATCCAGTCGACCGACGCCGACGCCACCGTCCACGCCCTGTACGGGCTCGGTGTCTACCCCCGCAACCTCGAAGTCGCCGGCCTCGGTCTGGAGCAGGCCTTCGTCGCCATCACGGAGGCCGAGGAGGCCAAGCAGTCATGACCGCCCTGATCAAGCTCGAACTGGCCCGCGCCCTGCGCAACAAGAAGTTCCTGTTCTTCTCCGTGCTCTACCCCACGGCCCTCTTCCTGATCTTCTCCAGCAGCTCCGGCTCGAACGAGAAGGTCGAGGGCACCGGCCTGACCGTCGCCACCTATCTGATGGTCTCCATGGCCTCCTTCGGCGCCCTGACCGCCGTCCTCATGGGCAACAGCGAGCGCATCGCCAAGGAGCGCGAGAACGGCTGGGTACGGCAGCTGCGGCTGACGACGCTGCCCGGGCGCGGCTACGTCATCGCCAAGACCGCCAGCGCCGCCGTGGTGAGCCTGCCGTCGATCATCGTGCTGTTCATCGCCGCCGCCGCGATCAAGCACGTCCACCTGGACGCCTGGCAGTGGCTCGCCCTCACCGGGGTCATCTGGGCCGGCAGCCTCGTCTTCGCCGCGCTCGGCGTCGCCCTCGGCTACCTGGCGAGCGGTGACGCGGTCCGCCCCCTCACGATGATCATCTACTTCGGCCTGTCCATCCTCGGCGGCCTGTGGATGCCGACCACCACCTTCCCGAAGATCCTCCAGGACATCGCGAAGTGGCTGCCCACGCACGCGTACGCTGCCCTGGGGCGGGCGATCGAGCAGAGCCAGGCCCCGCACGCGACGGACATCGCCATCCTCGCCGCCTACTTCGTCCTCTTCGCGGGCGGTGCTGCCTGGCTGTACCGGAAGGACACGCTGAAGGCGTGAGCACGATGACGGAAGACCGGACAGCGGCGAGCCCGAAGCACGTGCCCGTGGGCTGGCCGCCCCGCAACCGGCGCGAGCTGGCGGTCAAGACACTGTGGATCGGCGTCTGGCTGGTCTTCCTCAGCTCGCCGGTCGGCGATCTGGTCGACGGAGGACACAGCACCGGCGCCACCGTGGCCGGCTCGCTCGGCCTCGCGGCCTTCGTCGGGGTCTATCTCACGCTGGTCTTCCGCAACATCGGCCGGCCGTTCTCCCCGCGCGTCGTCTACAGCCTGGGCGCGATCCTGGGCGTCCTCGCCCCCGTACTGGCGTACACCCTCGGCAGCGCCTGGCTGGGCCTGTTCATCTACCTGTCGGTCGCCTGCGGGGCCACCCTGCCGCTGAAGGCCGCCTACTGGGCCATCCCGGCCTCGGGCGCCCTGATGTACCTCACCGGGCTGCACTCGAACGAGAAGGAAGCGCGGGGCCTGCTCCTGCTGACCCTTCTCATCGGGTTCGCGATGACCGGTGTCGGCCAGCTGGTGCGCACGACCGTCGAACTGCGCAAGGCCCGGGCCACCGTCGCCCAGCTCGCCGCCAACGAGGAGCGGCTGCGGCTCGCCCGCGACCTGCACGATCTGCTCGGGCACTCGCTCTCCCTGATCACGCTGAAGAGCGAGCTGGCCGGCCGGATGCTGCCCGACCACCCCGACAAGGCGGCCCAGCAGGTCGCCGACATCGAGCAGGTCAGCCGGCAGGCCCTGGTCGACGTCCGGGAGGCCGTCACCGGCTACCGGCGCCCCCGGCTCGCCGCCGAACTCGCCGGCACCCAGGTCGCCCTGGCCGCCGCCGGCGTCACCGCCGAGGTGCCCGCCGAGCCCGACCTCACGGGCGTCCCCGAGGAGTCCGAGGCCGCGCTCGCCTGGGCGCTGCGCGAGGCCGTCACCAACGTGGTCCGGCACAGCGGCGCCGACAGGTGCCTGATCCAGCTCGCGCACCGGCAGACCCTGGACGGTGCGATGCTCGAACTCACCGTCGAGGACAACGGATCCGGCGGCAGCGGCAGCGGGCCCGGCAACGGCCTGACCGGTCTCATGGAGCGGCTGGAGAAGGCCGGCGGCACCCTGGAGGCGGGCCGGATCAAGCACGGGTTCCGGCTGGTCGCCCGCGCACCCGCGGCTCTGCCGGGGGACGTAGGATCCGGGGCATGACGAGCACGATCAAGGTCCTTCTCGCCGAGGACCAGTCGATGGTCCGCGAGGCCCTGGCCGCGCTGCTCGGCCTGGAGGACGACATCGAGGTCGTCGCCCAGGTCGCGCGTGGGGACCAGGTGCTGGCGGCCGTCGGCACGCACGGCGTGGACGTGGCGCTGCTCGACATCGAGATGCCCGGCTGCACCGGCATCGAGGCCGCCGCCCGGGTGCACCGGGAGTTTCCGCAGGTCAAGTTGGTCGTGCTGACCACCTTCGGGCGCCCCGGCTATCTGCGCAGCGCCATGGAGGCGGGCGCCGACGCCTTCCTCGTCAAGGACGCCCCGGCCGCCCAGCTCGCCGAGGCGGTCCGCAAGGTGCTGTCCGGCGAGCGGGTCATCGACCCCACGCTCGCCGCGGCGGCCCTCGCCGAGGGCGCCAACCCCCTCACCGAACGCGAACGCGAGGTCCTGCGCGCCGCCGCGGACGGCTCCACCAACGCCGAGCTGGCCAAGGCCCTGCACCTGTCCCAGGGCACGGTCCGCAACTACCTCTCCACGGCCATCCAGAAACTGGCGGTACGCAACCGCGCGGAGGCGGTGCGGATCGCGCGGGAGAAGGGATGGCTCTGACAGCTCAGTTGAGCATGGCCCGCGCGGTGTGGGCCTGTTGCCGTACCTTCCTGGCGGCCGGCTCGTCGACGACCTCGATCAGGTCGGCGTAGGCGTCCAGCTCCTCGGCGCCCGACACGAACTCGCCCCGCTGCACCAGGAGCTGACCGCGCTCATAGCGCAGCCGCGCCGGATGCGCGGGCACCAGCAGCGCCAGCTCCACGGCCCACAGCCCCACGTCCGACCGCTCCGGCCGGGCCGAGGCCCACGCACGGATGTTGTTCAGGATCCGCTGGACGACCTCCAGCGGCGCCGCGGGCTGCAGCATCGAGGGGTCCAGCGGCGCCCCCGTGGCCCCCGCCACGAGCATCTCCGTGTCGGACCCGGTCAGCACCCGCCCCCCGTCGAACGGATCGGCCAGCACCTGCTCCTCGGGCGTGCCGAACCCCACGACGAAGTGCCCCGGCAGCGCGACCCCGTACACCGGCGCCCCCGCCCGCCGCGCGACCTCCAGCCACACCACCGACAGCAGGATCGGCAGCCCGCGCCGCCGCCGCAGCACCTCGTGCAGCAGGGAGGACTCCAGCCGCTGGTAGTCGCCCGGGGTGCCGTGGAACGCGTAGCGCTCCCCGAGCAGCCGCCGTACAGCCTCCGCCCACGCCCGCGGCCCGCCCGGCCGGTACGGCAGCTCGCCCGCGAGCCGGTCCAGCTCCAGCTGCGCGGCATCGATCCCGGCCTCGTCCAGCGAGTCGTCCGCCGCGGCGCCGATCAGCAGGCACAGCGCCGCCACATCCGGCCGCTCGGACCGCGCCTCCTCGGCAAACCTCCGCCGCACCTCACCCGCCCGCTCCGGCGGCGGCGGATACGGCGGCGGCAGATACGGGGTACGCATGCGAGGCTCATGCCCTTCCACAACGCTCCTACGACCGAGCCACACGGACCGAACCGGACGGGACCTGGTCCCGGCGGTCGGAGTCTGCGGTGGTGTGGTCCCGGCGGTGGGAGTTTCCGGTGACGTGGTTCCGGCGGTCGGAGTCCCTAGTGGTCTGATCCCGGTACCCCGAGTCTCCGGCTGCCAGGTCCCGGCGGTCGGAATTACCGGTCGCCCGGCCCCGGCCGCCGACCGCTTGTGCCGTCCGGCTCTGGCGGTGGGAGTCTTCGGTGGCGTGGTCCCGGTGTTCGGAGTTGTCGGCCGGTTGGTTTCGGGCGCTGGAGTTTCTGGTGTCCTGGTCCCGGGCACCGGCCGCTTCTGCCGCCTGGCCCCGGCCGCCGACCGCTTGTGCCGTCCAGCCCCGGCTGTGGGAGACCTCGGCGGTCTGGCCCAGGCCCTCGGGGTTGCCGGTCGCCTGGCCCTGGCCCTCGGCGTCATGGGCCGCCCGGACGCGGCCCTCGGTGTCACGGGTCGCCTGGTCCTGGCCCTCGGTGTCACGGGTCGCCCGGTCCCGACCCTCGGGGTCACCGGTCGCCCGGACCCGGCCGTCAGCTTCTTCCGTCGGACCGCTCCGGGCTGCGGGCCCGGCCCCCTCCCCGTCCTGATCGGCGGACTCCGTCGAGGTCGGGGGCTGGGGTCGGTCCTGTTGTGGGGCTCGGTAATGGTGGTACGCGTGGTGCGGGGTGAAGCCCAGGGCGGCGTACAGCGCGCGGGCGCTCTCGTTGTCCGTCTCGACCTGCAGCCAGGCCGCCGACGCGCCCTCGTCCAGCGCCCGGCGGGCCAGCGCGGCCATCACCTCCGTTGCGAGGCCCTCCCGGCGCCGGCCGGGATCCACCTCGACCGCGGCGAACCCGGCCCACCGCCCGTCCACGACGCACCGCCCGATCGCCGCCGGAGGCTCCCCCTCCTCCCCGGGCACGGACGCGAACCACACCGACGGGCCACCGCCGAGCACCCGCAGGGCCACCTCGCTCACCCCCTTGCGCTGGTACCGGGCGAGCCAGGCCTCGTCCGCCCGCCGGGACAGCGCCACATCCGCTCCCTCGGCCCGGTCCGCGACCGGCGCCAGGGCACCGGTCCACACCTCGGCGGTCACCTCCCGCACCCAGCCGCGCCGCTCCAGCTCCGCGCACAGCAGTTCCTGCGTGCCCTCGGCTCCGGTGGCCGTCTGGACGTAGGCGGGCAGGCCACGCTCGCCGTACCAGCGTCGTACGGCGGCCAGGGCCGCGTCGAGCGGAAGACCGGGATCGCCGAGCGGCAGCACGCTGTTGGCCCGCCGGGTGAAGCCCACCCGTCGCCCGACCACCACCCCGGCCGGGCCCCCATCGCGTGGCCCCTTCTCGACGGCGGCCCGCAGCTCCCACTCACCGAGCCGCTCGGTCTCCAGTGGCGGCCAGCCGCGCGAGGAGACGCGCGCCAGCTCCGGATAGGTGGCGGCGGGCCCCCTGCGGCGTGCCGGAGCGGCCGGCACCACCTTGCCGGCGACCAGGGCAGACTCGGCGATCCGGACACTTCGTCCATCCCGCCGTGTGATCATGAGCACGCCATCATCCCATGATGTGAGAACACCGACCGTGTCAGTGAACTTCTCCTGCGTGCCTCCAGGTTCGCTCAAGCGCCGTACAGAGACGCGTTTTCCCACGTCAGCAGGGGTAACGCGGACTTCCGCATGTCCTGTCGCCGAGATTTCCACTGGTCAGTTCACCCCTCCTGTTCGGATCATGCTCCGGAACGGAGATACTAGGGGCGGGCATCGACGACGCCGCGCTCCCGCGCGCCAGGCGGCGGAGCCTACGGAGGCCCGCCAGCGCCCTATCGAGGAGGAACGACAGCGTGACCTACGTCATCGCGCAGCCTTGTGTCGACGTCAAGGACAAGGCGTGCATCGAGGAGTGCCCGGTCGACTGCATTTACGAGGGCTCCCGGTCCTTGTACATCCACCCGGACGAATGCGTCGACTGTGGTGCCTGTGAGCCGGTCTGCCCGGTCGAGGCGATCTTCTACGAGGACGACGTCCCGGAGGAGTGGAAGGACTACTACAAGGCGAACGTCGAGTTCTTCGACGAGCTGGGTTCTCCCGGCGGTGCCAGCAAGCTGGGGCTGATCGAGCGCGACCACCCCTTCGTCGCCGCGCTGCCGCCGCAGGGCGAGTGACCCTCTAAGCGCGCCAAGCGGCCGCCCGCGAACCGCCGCCGCCTCGGTCCCGTACGGCCCGATCACCCCGATCACCGCCGCACGGGACCGAGGCGTTTGCCGCATCGTACGAAAGTGAGCCTGATTCCCGTGTCCGCAGTCTCCGACCGGCTCCCCACCTTCCCCTGGGACAAGCTGGAACCGTACAAGAAGACGGCCGCCGCACACCCCGACGGAATCGTCGACCTGTCCGTGGGCACCCCGGTCGACCCGGTGCCCGAACTGGTCCAGAAGGCCCTGATCGACGCTGCCGACTCCCCGGGCTACCCGACCGTCTGGGGCACCCCGGCACTGCGCGACGCGATCACCGGCTGGCTGGAGCGCCGCCTGGGCGCCCGCGGGATCACCCACCGCCATGTCCTGCCGGTCGTCGGCTCCAAGGAACTGGTGGCCTGGCTGCCGACCCAGCTGGGCCTCGGCCCGGGCGACAGGGTCGCCTACCCGCGCCTCGCCTACCCCACCTACGAGGCCGGCGCCCGCCTCGCCCGCGCCGACCACGAGGTCTACGACGACCCGCGCGACCTCGACCCCGCCGGCCTGAAGCTCCTCTGGCTGAACTCCCCGTCCAACCCGACGGGCAAGGTCATCTCCCAGCGGGACCTGACCGACATCGTCGCCTGGGCCCGCGCCCACGACGTCCTGCTCTTCTCCGACGAGTGCTACCTGGAACTGGGCTGGGAGGCCGACCCGGTCTCGGTCCTGCACCCGGACGTCAACGGCGGCTCCTACGACGGCATCGTCGCCGTCCACTCCCTCTCCAAGCGCTCCAACCTGGCGGGCTACCGCGCGGCCTTCATCGCCGGCGACCCGGCCGTCCTCGGCCCGCTGCTGGAGATCCGCAAGCACGGCGGCATGATGACCTCGGCGCCCACCCAGGCGGCCGCCGCGGCGGCCCTGGGCGACGACAGCCACGTCCACGAGCAGCGCGAGCGCTACGCCGCCCGCCGCGAGGCCCTGCGGGCCGCCCTGCTGGGCCACGGCTTCCGCATCGAACACAGCGAGGCGAGCCTCTATCTGTGGGCCACCCGCGACGAGTCCTGCTGGGCCACGGTCGCCCACCTGGCCGACCTCGGCATCCTGGTCGCGCCGGGCGACTTCTACGGCGAGGCGGGCGAGAAGTTCGTCCGCGTGGCCCTGACGGCGACGGACGAACGGATCCGGGCAGCGGTCGGCCGTCTGTAACCGCTCCTGCCGACAACCGCCCCTGCGACCACACGGCAACGGGGCCCAGGGAACTCCCTGGACCCCGTCGGCGGTGTCCGTGGTCAAAGCCGGACGCCGGTCAGAGCCGGGCGCTCAGCCGAGCGGCAGCGCCCCGCCCTCGACCGGCAGCTGCGGCAGCCCGCTCTTCGCGGTGTCCCCGACGACGCTTCCCGCCGCACCGGCCGCCGCCCCCGCGGCCTTCTCCGCCACCGGCGTGGTCTTCTTCAGGGTGTTGCTGCCGGTCCTGGCCGCGCCCGGCACGGTCTTCCCGACCGCCGTGCCGCCCGTTGCGGTCGCGACGGAGGCGGCGTGCTGCGCGGCATCGCCGACGGTGCCACCGACGTTCGCCGTGTCCGGGGCGGTCAGACCACCCAGGTTCGGGGCCGCCGCCGGCTGGGTGGCCGCACCGGCGGAGCCGGCCGCACCGACCCCGGCTGCCGCTCCCGCTGCGACGAGCAGCGCGGCACGGGCGATCCGGCGGGTCAGAGGGAGGGACATGATGCTCCATTCGACGGGAGAGAACGGTGTCTGTGATCCGGGCCCGGTTCCGGGCTCGGACGCCGTGACTACCGCTCGAAGCCCGCGAAGGTTGCGGACGCCCCAGGTAAAGAATGGATAACGCATCGCATTATCAGGTGTGGATAAAAACGGGCAAAAAGCGTCCGCCGAAAATCCCGCAGAATCCTTACAGCCCTTGATTTCCAGGGGATCCCGGAAACGGCGCGCTTCCCGCCCGGCCGGTGCGCCCCGTCGGCGCCGCACCACCCGTCGGAGTGATCTCCCGTACTACTGTCCGGTGACGATACGAACGGCTCCGGCCGGCGTCTCCGCGCCACCGGCCCCGTCCGAGGCGGTCGTCCGCCACTGGCCGCCGCCGCTCCCGGCCGCCCACTCCCGGCCCTCGTACGACACCCGCTGGATGTGCAGCGCCGAGGAATTGGCCACGGCCCACTGCGCCAGCTGCCAGCCCCGCTCCCGCTCGCCGCGCCCGAACGCATCGACCCTCGTGCCCTGCGGCACCGGCACGGTCACGGTCCGCCCCTGCGCGGTCGCGGTCACGCTCGGCGAGGGAGACGGCGAGGGCACGGGCGTACCGCCCACCTGCGCACCCGTCTCCCGCAGCGCGTCCCGCCCGAAGTCCCGTACCAGCGCCGCCCGTACCGCGTCCGGACCGGTCGCCGAGGCGGTTTGCTCCTGGCGCCCGTCGCAGGTCAGCATGGCCGCCGAACGCCCGGTCAGGGCCGCCGCGAGCAGCGTGGCGTCCGGCTCGTGCTTGGCGTACGCCTCCGGGTAGCCGCTGCGCTGGACCTCCTGGGCCGCCTCGGTCAGCGGCAGATCGGCGTAGTTCGGCACCCTGGCCAGGTGGGCGTAGAAGATTCCCGCCGCGTAGTCCGGGTCCAGGATCTGCTGCTCGGTGCCCCAGCCCTGCGAGGGCCGCTGCTGGAACAGGCCCAGGGAATCCCGGTCGCCGTGCTCGATGTTGCGCAGCCCCGACTCCTGGATGGCCGTGGCCAGCGCGATCGTCACGGCCCGCTCGGGCATCCCGCGCCCGGTGCCGACGGCCGCGATCGTCGCCGCGTTCACCGCCTGCTCCGGCGTGAACTCGTACGACGTGCCGTCGCCCGAGGCCGACGTCACCTTGCAGCCGCGCGCTCCGCCGCCTCCGGTGACGTACTGCACCACGAGGTACGCGGCGACACCGCAGAGGACCAACAGGGCCGCACTGAAACGAAAGAGGCGGCCGCGTCGTTTGGGACGGGTGGGGGACGGCTCTGGCACTCGTACAAGGTACTGGAGGCCCGCCGGCCCCTCGCGGGGGGTCGTACGGACAGCGCTTGCACACGGTGCCGACGGGTCGCGCGTGGGGGTGTGCTCTGGATCAGGTGGGCGATAAGCGACGGTGCTCGACCGGCCGCCCCGCGTCGCTGGCCTGATCCAGAGCACACCCCCTAGGGTCGGTGCCATGGCCGACTCCTCGCTTGACCTCACGCTCGATGCCGCCGCGCTCACCGCACAGCTGGTGGACTTCGCCTCCGAGAGCGGCACCGAGAAGCCGCTCGCCGACGCGATCGAGGCCGCGCTGCGCGCCCTGCCGCACCTGACGGTCGACCGCTACGGCAACAACGTGATCGCCCGCACCAGCCTGGGCCGCGCCGAGCGCGTCGTCCTGGCCGGCCATATCGACACCGTCCCGATCGCGGACAACGTGCCCTCGCGCCTCGACGAGGACGGCGTGCTGTGGGGCTGCGGCACCTGCGACATGAAGTCGGGCGTCGCGGTGCAGCTGCGCATCGCGGCCACGGTCCCCGCCCCCAACCGCGACCTGACCTTCGTCTTCTACGACAACGAGGAGGTCGCCGCCGAGCTGAACGGCCTCAGGCATGTCGCCGAGGCACATCCCGAGTGGCTCCAGGGCGATTTCGCGGTCCTGCTGGAGCCCTCCGACGGCGAGGTCGAGGGCGGCTGCCAGGGCACCCTGCGCGTGCTGCTGAGGGCGAAGGGCGAGCGGGCCCACTCGGCGCGCGGCTGGCTGGGTTCCAACGCCATCCACGCGGCGGCCCCCATCCTGGCCCGCCTGGCCTCCTACGAGCCGCGCTGGCCGCTGATCGACGGCCTGGAGTACCGCGAGGGCCTGAACGCGGTCGGCATCAGCGGCGGGGTCGCCGGCAACGTCATCCCCGACGAGTGCGTGGTCACGGTCAACTTCCGCTATGCCCCCGACCGCACCGAGGAGGAGGCGATCGCGCACGTCCGCGAGGTGTTCGCGGACTGCGGGGTGGAGGAGTTCGTGGTCGACGACCACAGCCCCGGCGCGCTGCCCGGCCTCTCCCACCCGGCCGCGGTCGCCTTCATCGAGGCGGTGGGCGGCACCCCGCGGCCCAAGTACGGCTGGACGGATGTCTCCCGCTTCTCCGCGCTCGGCGTCCCCGCGGTCAACTATGGCCCCGGCAACCCGCACTTGGCCCACAAGCGTGACGAGCGGGTGGAGACGGCGAAGATCCTGGCCGGCGAGGAACGCCTGCGGAACTGGCTCACCGCGTAGGCCGTGCCGCTCGGCGCTTCATGCCGGACATGCTCATTTCCCTCCTCCGTAACCTGCGTAGATCTAGTCTGAGATCGAACTACCCGCAAGCGGAGGGAGCGCACATGGCTACCGGCAACCCCGAGGGGAAGAAGGTACCGCCGGACGAGCAGCGGCTCGGACCGGTCCTCCGGCGGCGGGGACAGGTGACCGCCAGTACGACCGACCAGCGGCTGCTGGACGCGGGCGGCCCCACGGACTGGGTCCACACCGACCCCTGGCGTGTGCTGCGCATCCAGTCGGAGTTCATCGAGGGCTTCGGCACGCTGGCCGAACTCCCGCCCGCGATCAGCGTGTTCGGCTCGGCGCGGACGCCGGTGGACTCGCCGGAGTACGAGGCGGGGGTGCGGCTCGGCCGCGGGCTGGTGGAAGCCGGCTGGGCGGTGATCACGGGCGGCGGCCCCGGGGCGATGGAGGCGGCCAACAAGGGCGCGTGCGAGGCGGGCGGCGTCTCGGTCGGCCTCGGCATCGAGCTGCCCTTCGAGCAGGGGCTCAACCCCTACGTCGACATCGGCCTGAACTTCCGCTACTTCTTCGTCCGCAAGATGATGTTCGTCAAGTACGCGCAGGGGTTCGTGGTCCTGCCGGGCGGTCTCGGCACCCTCGACGAACTCTTCGAGGCCCTCACCCTCGTCCAGACCCAGAAGGTCACCCGCTTCCCGATCGTCCTCTTCGGCAGCGAGTACTGGGGCGGCCTGCTGTCCTGGCTGAAGAACACCCTGGTCGCCCAGGGCAAGGCGACCGAGAAGGACCTCCTCCTCTTCCATGTGACGGACGAGGTGGACGAAGCGGTCGCCCTGGTCTCGAAGGAAGCGGCCCGCTAACGCCCCACCCGAGCCGACCTCCACCGGCCCCCGCCGCCACACCCGCCGATCCGCGTCGGCCGGCTGGGAGGGCGGGGGCCGGGGGCGGAGCCCCCTGGGGTCAGGCCAGGCCTCGGCGGGCCACCGCGGGGAGCCGGTGCCCCGCGATCGTCGCGACCATGTCCAGTACCTGGCGCGTCTCGGCCACCTCATGCACCCGGTACACCTGCGCCCCGAGCCACGCCGACACCGCAGTCGTCGCCAACGTACCGATCAAACGTTCCTTCACCGGCCGGTCCAGCGTCTCGCCCACGAAGTCCTTGTTGGACAACGACACCAGCACCGGCCACCCCGTCGCGACCATCTCGTCCAGCCGCCGCGTCGCCTCCAGACTGTGCCGTGTGTTCTTGCCGAAGTCGTGCCCGGGATCGATCAGCACGGACTCCCGCGGCACCCCGAGCGACACCGCCCGCTCGGCCAGACCCAGGGTCACCCCGAGGATGTCGGCCATGACGTCGTCGTACGTCACCCGGTGCGGACGCGTCCGCGGCTGCGCACCGCCCGCGTGCGTGCACACCAGCCCCACCTTGTACCGCGCCGCGACCACCGCCAGCCCCGGGTCCACCCCGCCCCACGCGTCGTTCAGCAGATCCGCCCCCGCCTCGCACACCGCCTCGCCGACCTCGGCCCGCCAGGTGTCCACGCTGATGATCACGTCCGGGAAGCGCCGCCGTACCTCCGCCACGAAGCCGACCGTGCGCCGCGCCTCCTCCTCGGCCGTGACCTCCTCGCCCGGCCCGGCCTTCACCCCGCCGATGTCGATGATCGCGGCGCCTTCGGCCACCGCCCGCTCCACGCGCGCGAGCGCCGGCTCGTCGCGGAACGTGGCCCCCTGGTCGTAGAAGGAGTCCGGAGTCCGGTTCACGATCGCCATGATCACCGGCTCATGGGGCCCGAATTCCCGCTTGCCCAGCCTGAGCATCCGCTGTGACCTCTCCTAGTGCGTCCCGCAGTACGGCCGCCTGAGACCCTAACTGTCGTACTCGCATGGCACGATCGGACACTGAGAGATTCGACCGGCAGAGAGCGTTGGGGACCCTGGCGATGGTGATGTTCTTGTTCCTGGTCGTCGCGCTGGCCGTCGTGGTCGCCGCGGTGGCACTCGCCGTGGTGGGCGGCGGCGGCAGCGGCCCGCTGCCCGAGGTGGCGCCGGAGCGGCTGCAGGACCCGCTGCCCGCCGACCGCCCGGTGGGCCGCGCGGACGTGGAGAGCCTGCGCTTCCCGGTCACCCCGCGCGGCTACCGCATGGCGGACGTGGACGACGCCCTCGGCCGGCTCGGCGCCGAGCTGGCCGAGCGGGACGCCCGTATCGCGGACCTGGAGTCGGCGCTGGCCGGTGCGAGAGCCGCGGCGGCACACGTCCACCTGGGGAAGCCGGATCACCCGGAGGACCAGCGATGAGCGACGGAACCGCCCTCGCCGGACCCGACGGCGCACTGCGCTGCCCGTGGGCGCTGTCGACCGAGGACTATGTGTCGTACCACGACGAGGAGTGGGGCCGCCCGGTCCACGGCGACGACGCCCTCTTCGAGCGGATCAGCCTGGAGGCCTTCCAGTCGGGCCTGTCCTGGATCACGATCCTGCGCCGCCGCGAGGGCTTCCGTGCCGCGTTCGCCGGCTTCCGCATCGAGAAGGTCGCCGTGTTCACGGACGAGGACCGCGAGCGGCTGCTGGCCGACCCGGGCATCATCCGCAACCGCGCCAAGGTGGACGCCACGCTCGCCAACGCGCGCGTGCTCGCCGACTGGGCGGAGGGCGAGCTGGACGAGCTGATCTGGTCCCACGCTCCCGACCCGGCCACCCGCCCGGTCCCGAAGACCCTCGCCGACGTCCCGGCCGTGACTCCGGAGTCCACGGCCCTGTCCAAGGCGCTGAAGAAACGCGGCCTCAGGTTCGTGGGACCGACGACCGCGTACGCGCTGATGCAGGCCTGCGGCCTGGTCGATGACCATCTGGAGGCGTGCGTGGCGAGAAGCGGCGGTTCCTGACCGCCATGTCCCGGGCACTGGCCGACATCCTGGACGCGGCGGCCCACGGCCGCTTCCCGCCGCCCGACGGCGGTACGACCGTGGTGCCGCAGCCGAGCCACCGCGACGCCGGAGTGATCGCGTTCACCGCGCACTCCGTGGTGTTCACGGACGAGGACCCGCACTGGGTGCGCGGCATGCTCGCGTCCCTCGACTGTGACGCGCTGGCGGCCGCGATGAACCCCCGCTTCCTGGCCGCGTTCCTGGCCCGCACGGGCCGGTCCACCGACACCGTCGACCTGCTCACCGTGGCCGCCGCCCTGCCCGGCGACCCCCTGCTGGACCTGCGGGAACTCACCGATCCGGACCATCCGCGCGTGCACAGCGCGCGCAGGCGCCGCGACGACGTGCGCGTCTGGGCGGCCGAGGGCGGGGTCGTCGTGCTCGGCCGGGGCGTGGCCGGCCGCTGGGAGACGGCGATCGAGGTGGACGAGGACGTACGCCACCGGGGCCTGGGCCGCGCGCTCGCCACGGCCGCCCGGCACCTGGTTCCCCCCGGGGAATGGGTCTGGTCGCAGCAGGCCGCCGGCAACGCCCGTAGCGTGCGTGCCTTCCAGGCGGCTGGATACCGCCCGGTAGGCGCGGAGTCCCTCCTCATCGCCCCCTGACGCCGGTCCTACCGGCCCAGGTACTTGGGCTTCTCCTTGTTCACGAAGGCCTGCACGGCGATCGCGTGGTCCTCGGACCGGCCGGCCCGGGTCTGCAGCTCGTCCTCCTTCTCCAGGGTCTCGGCGAGGGAGTGCGTGAGGCCGTAGGCCACCGCCTCCTTGATCGCCGCGTACGCCACCGTCGGCCCCTCGGCCAGGGCCCGCGCCGTCTTCTCGGCCTCGGCGCGCAGCTCGGCGGCGGGTACGACCCGGTTGGCGATGCCCAGCTCCAGCGCGTCCTGGGCGCCGATGCTGCGCGGGAAGAGCAGCAGGTCGGCCGCGCGGCTCGGGCCGATCACCCGGGGCAGGGTCCAGGAGATGCCGGAGTCGGCGGTCAACGCCACGCCCGCGAAGGAGGTGTTGAACGCGGCCGTGTCGGCGACCAGCCGGTAGTCCGCGGCGAGCGCGAAGCCGAACCCGGCCCCGGCCGCGACGCCGTTCACGGCCGCGACCACCGGCTTCGGTGCCCCGGCCAGTGCCTTCACGATCGGGTTGTAGTGCTCCTTGACCGTGCTCATCGTCTGCCCGGCCCCGGTCTCACGGTCCGACGCGAGGAGTCCGATGTGCTCCTTGAGGTCCTGGCCGACGCAGAACGCCCGGTCCCCGGCGGCGGTCAGCAGGATCGCCCGTACGGCCGTGTCCCCGGCCGCGGATTCCGCCGCCTCCCGGAGGGCGACCTTGGTCGCAATGTTCAGCGCGTTCATCGCCTCGGGGCGGTTCAGCGTGATCGTCGCGAGTCCGTCGCTCACCTCGTAGAGCACGGTGTCGGCCATGGCGCATCCCCTCCGGTGTCGCGGATGACGTACCGCTCGGTACGTCCCTGTATGAAGGACAGCATGGCGGAGATCGCCGTCCAAGAGCCGAACCGGACGTGTGACCTGCGTCAAAGAAAACCGGAGCGGAGTCGGCCGGCGGATGACTGTGCGGCGGCGCAGTATCGCAGCCACATCCCCGAATTGGGTGTTTTTGTTCGCGCGCGTTGCCCAAGCGATGCCGACTGATGTTGGTCATCGGGTCCTGCGATGCGGGATAATGGCTGGGAAGCAATGTGTTCGATGCCGGTGTCGCGTGTCCGTCCCGGAACCGCGGATGCCCTCCGAGGGGTCTCGGCAGACGATGAGCTGGTTTCAGGAAGGGGAACGAGCATGGCGGCCATGAAGCCGCGGACGGGCGATGGCCCGCTCGAGGTGACCAAGGAGGGGCGGGGCATCGTCATGCGCGTTCCGCTCGAAGGCGGCGGTCGGCTCGTCGTCGAGCTGACCCCTGACGAGGCCGAGGCGCTCGGCGACGCCCTCAAGAAGGTCGTCGTCTGACGTCCCAGCCATCCTTACCTTCCGGCTGCCCCGGCATCGTACGCGGTGCTGGGGCAGTCGCGTTCCTGGGCCGCGCGGCGGTCCGGTCACCGTTTGACGGCGCACAGCAGGCCGTCGCCCACCGGCAGCAGCGAGGGCACCAGCTCCTGGCTCTCGCGCACCGCGCGCAGCAGTTCCCGCAGCCGCAGCACCTCTGTCGGCTGCGGCCCCGAGTCGACCGTGCGGCCGTTCGCGAAGACGCCCTCGAAGACCACCAGGCCGCCCGGCCGCAGCAGGCGCAACGATTCAGCGAGGTAGTCCAGGTACTCCAGCCGGTCGCCGTCGCAGAAGACGAGGTCGTAGCCGGCGTCCGCGAGCCGGGGCAGGACGTCCAGGGCGCGGCCGGGGATGAAGCGGGCCCGGTTGCTGGCGAAGCCGCAGGCACGGAAGGCCTGCCGGGCGAACTGCTGGTGCTCCGGCTCCGGGTCGACCGTGGTGAGCACCCCGTCCGCGCGCATGCCGTGCAGCAGATGGATTCCGGACACCCCGCAGCCGGTGCCGATCTCCGCGACGGCCTTCGCGTCCGCGGAGGCGGCGAGCAGTCGCAGCGCGGCGCCCGTGCCCGGCGACACCGAGCGCAGCCCTGCATCGCGGGCCCGGTCACGGGCCCAGCGCAGCGCCTCGTCCTCGGCGACAAAGGCGTCGGCGAACGCCCAGCTCGTCTGCCGGTTGCCGGTAATGGCCCTCTCCTGTCCCCGTGGATGCCTGGGCGTGACTGTATCCGTTGGTGTCGGGAACCCGCAGATGGGACTGGACGTTTACAGGGTTGAGACGGTGGCCGGATGCGCGACGGGGGGTAAGAGGTGGATCAGGACACCGGGCAACTGCTGAAGCAGCCGCATCAGCCGCATCAGCCATATCGGCGTGTATCAAATTCTCGTAAAACCGCTTATCCGGAGCTAACGGGCGAGGTGGCTATGGTAGGGGCTCCACTGGACACCACCAGAGCCGACAGGGGAGGTGCGGCTGCGCCCGGGGACCGGGGTGGAGTGCTGCGGCGCTTCCTCGGATCGGCGGGCAGGCCGAAATCCGTGACCGACACCGCTGCTGACCACCACGCCGGTCTCGCCGCAGGCGAGGCCCAGACCGCGACCTTCTCCACCGACGCGGACGGGCAGGCGTGGACTCCGCCCACATGGGAGGAGATCGTCAGCACCCACAGCGCCCGTGTCTACCGCCTCGCCTACCGCCTGACCGGCAACCAGCACGACGCCGAGGACCTCACCCAGGAGGTCTTCGTCCGTGTCTTCCGCTCCCTGTCGACGTACTCGCCGGGCACCTTCGAGGGCTGGCTGCACCGCATCACCACCAACCTCTTCCTGGACATGGTCCGGCGCAAGCAGCGCATCCGCTTCGACGCCCTCGGCGAGGACGCGGCCGAGCGCCTGGCCAGCCGCGAGCCCACCCCGCAGCAGCTCTTCAACGACGCGCACTTCGACGCCGACGTCCAGCAGGCCCTGGACACCCTCGCGCCCGAGTTCCGCGCCGCCGTCGTCCTGTGCGACATCGAGGGCCTGTCGTACGAGGAGATCGCCGCGACCCTCGGCGTCAAGCTCGGCACGGTCCGTTCCCGTATCCACCGCGGCCGCTCCCAGCTCCGCAAGGCCCTCGCGCACCGGTCCCCGGAAGCGCGCGCGGCCGAGCGGCGCTCCTTCCTGGCCCGTGTCCCCGCTCTGGGGGGAGGGGGCGCGACCGCGTGAGTGGATCTCGGTCGAAACCTGCGGAGGCGCACCTCGCAGAGCAGCACCTGGGAGACCGGCTCTCCGCCCTGGTGGACGGAGAACTCGGTCATGAGTCGCGTGAGCGGGTCCTCGCGCACCTGGCGACCTGCGCCCGGTGCAAGGCGGAGGCGGACGCCCAGCGCCGACTGAAGAACGTGTTCGCGGAGGCGGCCCCGCCGCCGCCCTCGGCGAGCCTGCTGGCCCGGCTCCAGGGCCTGCCCGGAGGAGGCGACCTGGACGGCGACGGCATGTCGCCGCCCGGGGGCGGACTCTTCGGACGCGGCGAGCCCGACGAGACCGCCGCGCCGCCCGGAGCCTCCGGAGCCGCCGGTGTCCTCGGGGCCTTCGGCGTCTTCGGTGTCTTCGGAGCGAGGCGCGGCGAGCGTTTCACGTTCGGGTACGTCCCGGCCCGTCCGCACGGCCCCGCCCCCGTGGGCAGCCCTCTCCCCGGCGGCTCGCAGCACGCGGTCCCGGCCGCCGACGACCGCGGCTTCCGTATCCATCCGGTCGGCCGCCCGGACGACGGCCGTTCCGCCTCGCGCGGGCTGCGGTTCGCCGTGGCCGCCGCCGGAGCCGTGTCGCTGGCCGCGGTCGCCCTGGGCGGCGTCACCACCGCCATCCCCGGCGACACCACCGCGGACGCCCGCGGCGGCAGCGGCACCGGCAGCAACGTGCTCCCGGCGCGCTCCGCCGGCACGGGCACCAGCACGGGTACGAGCACGGGCACCGCCGTCACGCCCGACGGCCAGCGCCGTCGTATGGCGGGACCGCTGCTCGCCCAGGGCGGGGGACAGTTCGGACAGACACCGGCCGTCCCCACCTCGATGTCCGCACCGCTGGTGCCCGGACCGCTGTCCGTCATGGGGCAGAGCCTGGGCGACGGCATGCATGGGCTGACCGCGCCGGTCATGGCCGGTGCGGCCGCCTTCTCCCCGCTGATACGTCCGCTCGACGACACCGTGGTCTACCCCCTCAACGCCTGGTCCACGGTCGCCGGACTCTCCAGCTCCGGCCTGCTGTCCGCCCCCGTCCCCACCATCCCGTCCCCCACGACGCCCACCGCACTCGCGCCGCCCCCTTCCACGTCCGCACAGACCCCCTGACCGGCCACTGCGCCACGGCCCGCGAACCTGGTTGAATCCTGTGAGGGCCGTTCCCGCGGCGATGACCCGGGGGCGTAGTCGACATTCCGCGGCCGCCGCCGAAGCGCGCGGCCGCGGCCAGCCGTGGGGAGAGCATGAACGAGGGGAACCGTGTCCCGCCGGAGGAAGGTCCGGAGCAAGGCCCGGAGGGAACGGCGGGGGTGACGCCGACGACGGATTCCGGGTCGGCGGACTTCGAGCTGGCACGCCCGGCGACCGGGTCCGCGAGTGCCGGGACCGGCGATGTCGACGCCGTGGCCGACGGGGACTTCGAGCTGGCCAAGCCGGTGTCGGGGCCGACGGGTGGTGCCGAGGCCGACGGGGGCGGTGCGGCCGGTGTGTCGCCCGAGCCCGGAGAGACCGCCTGGGCGGCCCCCACCGAGCGGCCCAAGCCGTTGCACGACCCCGATCCCTACGGCACTCCGCCGTACGGAGAGCCGGGCCCCTGGGCGCCCGCACCGCCCGTACAGCACCCGGCGGCGGCCACCCCCGCCCAGGGCGCACCCCTGCCCGCCCCGACGGCTGCGCCGACACCGATACCGGCGCCGGTGCCCCCGGCTCCCGCCCCCGCGCCGGTGTCTCCCGCGCCCGCACCCGGACCGCAGACCCCCGCACCCGGACCGCACACCTCCGTACCCGGACCGCCGACCCCTCCACCCGGCGCACCCGCGCCCGGCACTCCCATGGCGCCCCCCGCAGCCCCCCTGGGCTCCCCGGAAGCGGTCGGGGCGGCCGGGGATCCGGCTCGGAGCTATGACCCGTGGGCCGGCGGTTCGCCCAGTGAGCAGGTGGGGGTGCCGGGCGCGCTGCTGCAGACCGGTGCCGCCGTGCTGACGGACGAGCAGCGCAAACGGCGGGCGAAACGGCTCGCGATCGTGTGGAGCCTCGTCGTCGCGCTCTTCTCCGCGGGTATCGGCGGGGTCGTCGGCGCCTACGTGGAGCGCCAGGGCCTGGGCGGCGACGTCCATCTGCCGCAGGCCGGCCATGTGCCCGCGGGGCGGGCGCCGGACAGCGTGGCCGGGATAGCCGCCCGCGCGCTGCCCAGTGTCGTCACCCTGCACGTCACCGGGACCGACCAGCAGGACACCGGCACGGGCTTCGTGCTCGACGACCAGGGGCACATCCTCACCAACAACCACGTCGTCGCGCCCGCCGGATCGGACGGCGCGATAACGGTGACCTTCAGCAGCGGCGACACCGTCAAGGCCAAGGTGGTCGGCCGGGACAGCGGCTACGACCTCGCCGTCGTCCAGGTCCACGGCGTGCACGGGCTCACCCCGCTGCCACTCGGCAACTCGGACGACGTCAGGGTCGGCGACCCCGTCGTCGCCATCGGCGCCCCCTTCGACCTCGCCAACACCGTCACCTCCGGCATCATCAGCGCCAAGGAGCGGCCCATCACGGCCGGCGGGGAGAAGGGCGACGGGAGCGATGTGTCGTACGTCGACGCGCTGCAGACCGACGCGCCCATCAACCCGGGCAACTCCGGCGGTCCGCTGCTCGACTCCCGGGCCCAGGTGATCGGCATCAACTCCGCCATCCGCTCCGCCGACAGCGGTGACGACTCGACCAGCGGGCAGGCCGGTTCCATAGGCCTGGGCTTCGCCATCCCCGTGAACCAGGCCAAGCGCGTCGCCGAGGAACTGATCAACGACGGTCATGCGACTCACCCCGTGATCGGCGTCACCCTCGACATGGCGTACACCGGCGACGGCGCCCGTATCGACAGCAAGAGCGCGGGCGGCGGCCCCGCGGTGACCCGGGGCGGCCCCGGTGAGCAGGCCGGACTCAAGGCGGGAGACGTCATCACCGAGGTCGACGGCCAGCCCGTGCACACGGCCGAGGAACTGATCGTCAAGATCCGCGCCCACCGGCCCGGCGACTCGCTGCGGCTGACGGTCCGGCGCGACGGCACCGACCGACAGGTCCCGCTCCGGCTGGGCGCGGCGGAACAGAACTGACCGCGGCGGAACAGAACTGACCGCGGCGGAACAGAACTGACAGAAGTCTCACCTAGGGACGGTACCGGTCGGACAGGAACGCCGGGTACCGTTGAGCGACCGAGGACATCGCAAGGAGCGTCAGGTGTTCAATGACATAGGGCCACTGGAGCTGGTGACGATCATTGTGCTCGCCGTGCTCGTCTTCGGCCCGGACAAGCTCCCCAAGGTCATCCAGGACGTGACGCGCACGATCCGGAAGATCCGCGAGTTCTCGGAGAGCGCCAAGCAGGACATCCGTAGCGAACTGGGTCCGGAGTTCAAGGACTTCGAGTTCGAGGACCTCAACCCCAAGACGTTCATCCGCAAGCAGCTGGACAACGACGATCTTGGGCTGAAGGAGATCCGTAACGGGTTCGACCTGAAGAAGGAGATGGCCGAGGTCACGGATGCGGTGAACGGCCGGGACGACGAGGCGTCGTCCACTTCTTCCGCGTCCCACTCGTCCTCTTCGTCCTCTTCGGCTTCCTCGTCCGGTGGGCGCATCGACATGACCAAGAAGACCGAGGAGCTTGCCAAGGACGAGCGGCCGCCCTTCGACGCGGACGCCACGTAACGTAACGGCGGCCGCGGAGCTACGCCGACACGCGCACGCGGGCGTACGCCGCGCACGTGACGCTTTTCATAGCACGAACCCGTCGCACACGGCCTGATCAGGCTGTTCGCACGACCCTCGCCTCCAGCGCCTGCCCTGCGGCTCTCAGTGGTGTGTGGATATGCTGCCGAGTTGTTGTGCGGACCGGAGGAGTACGCCCGAAGGGGGGCGGGCCGCCCCGGTCCGACGAGAGCGAGGAGGCGTCCGGGCCGATGGAGACGACGAGTTCTGTGGGCGCGCAGACGCCGGCAGCGGAGGGCGGACAGCAGTTCGCCTCCGGCCGGCGTACGGTCGGTGGATATCTGCAGGCGCCGTTCCCGTGGTACGGCCTCGACGAGGCGTTCACCGGGCCGCGCTGGCTGATGCAGGTCGGCACGGCGGCCGACGGTGCCGTGGAGCACGGTTCGATCGGGCACGGCGACGAGCCCTCCGTACGGGGCGAGGTGGGCCCCTCCGGGGAGCCGCGGGAGAAGTTCGCGGTGGTCGTCACCGTCGCCGCGCATCCGTCGCGCAGGAGCGCCGACGGTACGGGGCTGCTGGAGGCCACCTCGGTCTCCTCGGCCGCGTGGCTGGCCGGGGTGGGCCTGCTGTCGTTCACCTGGCCCGGGCAGATGGACCACACCCTGCGGGACGACTGGCTGGACCAGCAGACGGAGACCGCGTGGGCTCTGGCCGACGATCTCGACGGGTCGGAGTGGTCCAGGCTCTCCCTGCCGGTGGACGGGGCGGCGGGCTCGTTCTACTACCGGGAGTCGGAGTTCGGGTGGGTGCTCGCCGGTACGACTGAGGCGGGCGTGCACCTGGGGGCGTATGGGCGGGGGATGAGCGCGTACGGTCTTGGGTTCGCGGTGGTGAAGGACATTACCGCCGACGCATGAGGAAAGGGGCGCCGATTCGTTTCGGCGCCCCTTCGTCGTAGGGCCCTGTCCGTCGTAGGGCCCATTCTCAGGATTTGCTGAAAGTCCTCAGAACTTGTTCTTCGGGGTGATGCCCAGGGACAGGCCCGACAGGCCCCGCTGGCGGCCGCCCAGCTTGCCGGCGATCGCGCGCAGCGCGCTGCCCGCCGGGGAGTCGGGGTCGGTCAGGACGACCGGCTTGCCCTCGTCGCCGCCTTCGCGCAGGCGGACGTCGATGGGGATGTTGCCGAGGACCGGGACCGTCGTGCCGGTGGTGCGGGTGAGGCCGTCGGCGACCAGCTGGCCGCCGCCCGTGCCGAAGACGTCGACCATCTCGTCGCAGTGCGGGCAGGGCAGGCCGGACATGTTCTCGACCACGCCGACGATCTTCTGGTGGGTCTGGACGGCGATGGAGCCGGCGCGCTCGGCGACCTCGGCCGCCGCCTGCTGCGGCGTGGTCACGACCAGGATCTCGGCGTTCGGGACCAGCTGGGCCACGGAGATCGCGATGTCGCCGGTGCCGGGCGGGAGGTCCAGCAGCAGGACGTCCAGGTCGCCCCAGTACACGTCCGCGAGGAACTGCTGGAGCGCGCGGTGCAGCATCGGGCCGCGCCAGACGACCGGCGCGTTGCCCGGGGTGAACATGCCGATGGAGATGACCTTCACGCCATTGGCGGACGGCGGCATGATCATGTTCTCGACCTGGGTGGGACGGCCGTCCGCGCCCAGCATGCGCGGCACGCTGTGGCCGTAGATGTCGGCGTCGACGACGCCCACCTTGAGGCCGTCGGCGGCCATGGCGGCGGCCAGGTTCACCGTCACCGAGGACTTGCCGACGCCGCCCTTGCCGGAGGCGACCGCGTAGACACGGGTGAGGCTGCCGGGCTTGGCGAAGGGGACCTCGCGCTCGGTCTGGCCGCCGCGCAGGGCCGCCGCCAGCTCCTTGCGCTGCTCGTCGCTCATCACGTCCAGCGTCACGTCGACGCGGGTGACTCCCTCGACCCGGGAGACCGCTTCGGTGACGCGCTGGGTGATGGTGTCGCGCATGGGGCAGCCGGAGACCGTGAGGTACACGGTGACCGCGACCGCGCCGTCCTCCCCGATCTCCACCGATTTGACCATCCCCAACTCGGTGATGGGTCGGTTGATCTCGGGGTCGTTCACCGTCGCCAGTGCCTCGCGCACCGCGTCTTCCGTAGCCATAAGGACGATGGTACGGCGCTCCCAGGGGCCTTCGGGATGCCTCTCAGCGGTCGTCTGTGTCACGTCCCGGCGACCGTTCTGACCGTTCTGCCGGGAATACGACATGCCCGTCGTGACGCCGTCTGTCCTCCAGCTCCTTGACCAGGTCCTGCAGCTCGGAGCGGATCCAGTCGCGGGTGGCGACCTCGCCGAGGCCCATGCGCAGCGTGGCGATCTCCCGGGTCAGGTACTCGGTGTCGGCGATGGACCGCTCGTTCTGCTTGCGGTCCTGCTCCAGGTTGACCCGGTCGCGGTCGTCCTGCCTGTTCTGCGCGAGCAGGATCAGCGGGGCGGCGTAGGAGGCCTGGAGGGACAGCACCAGGGTCAGGAAGATGAACGGGTAGTTGTCGAACCGCAGGCTCGCCGGCGCGGAGATGTTCCACACCACCCAGAGCACGATGACGACGGTCATCCAGACGATGAAGCGCCCCGTGCCCAGGAACCTGGCGATCCTCTCCGACAGCCGGCCGAAGGCCTCCGGGTCCCATTCGGGCAGGAACCGGTGGCGTGGCGGGCGCGGCTGGTCGAGGCGGGGCGTACGGGGCCGGGTGGCCGCCGTGGCGCCCGCCGGAGTGCGCTCGCGGGTGCTCTCGCGCTCAGGAGCCATGCGTGGCCGCCCCCTCTCCCTCGTCCAGGTGGAACTCGGTCTCCCGCCAGTCGTCGGGCAGCATGTGGTCCAGTACGTCGTCCACGGTCACCGCTCCCAGCAGCGCCCCGGCCTCGTCCACCACGGGCGCGGCCACCATGTCGTACGTGGCGAAGAACCCGGCGATCACGGGCAGGGTGGCGTCCGGAGCCAGGGTTTGCAGATCCTCGTCCACGAGCGAGCTGACCAGGGTGTACGGAGGGTCGCGCAGCAGCCGCTGGAAGTGGACCGTGCCCAGGTACTTGCCGGTAGGGGTCTCGTCGGGCGGGCGGCAGACGTAGACCTGGGCGGCGAGTGCGGGGGAGAGGTCGGGGTTGCGGACCCGGGCGAGCGCGTCGGCGACCGTGGCGTCCGGGCGCAGCACGATCGGCTCGGTCGTCATCAGACCGCCGGCCGTGTGCTCCTCGTACGACATCAGGCGGCGCATGTCGGCCGCGTCGGCGGGCTGCATCAGGCTCAGCAGCCGCTCCTTGTCGTCCTCGGGCAGCTCGGAGAGCAGGTCGGCCGCGTCGTCGGGGTCCATGGCCTCCAGGACGTCCGCCGCGCGCTCCTCCTTCAGCTTGCCGAGGATCTCGATCTGGTCGTCCTCCGGGAGTTCTTCGAGTACGTCGGCCAGGCGGTCGTCGTCGAGCGCGGCGGCGACCTCGGCGCGCCGCTTGGCGGAGAGGTGGTGCAGGACGTTGGCGAGGTCGGCGGGGCGCAGCTGCTCGAAGGTGGCGAGCAGGCTCTCGGCGCCCTGCCCGTGCTCCTCCAGCGAGAAGCCGGTGACGGCGGACCAGTCGGCGGTCAGCGTCTCGCCCTTGGCCCGCCTGAAGGCGCCCGCCTTCTTGCCCTTGCGGACGAAGACGCGGTCGACCTCCCAGTCCCGGCGTGCGGGCAGCTGCTGCACGGACACGTCGAGGACGGTGACCTGCTCGCCGGTCTCCACCAGCGTCACGCGCCGGTCCAGCAGCTCACCGAAGACCAGCCGCTCGGTGGGCCGCTGCTCGAAACGCCGGACGTTCATCACGCCGGTGGTGATGACCTGCCCGGACTCGACGCCGGTGATCCGGGTCATGGGCAGGAAGATACGGCGCCGGGTGATCAGTTCGACGACCAGTCCGAGCAGCCGCGGAGGCCTGCGGCCCACGCGCAGCATCACGACCAGATCGCGCACGCGGCCCACTTGGTCGCCGTTCGGGTCGAAGACGGGGACCCCGGCGAGGTGCGAGACGAAGATCCGGGGGGCGCCGGCTGCCATGGCTCTGTTTCCTCTGCTGATATGGCCTGGGAATCGCCCTGTGCTGGGGTGTTCCGGTGTCTTTGCGAATTGATCAATGAATTGCTCGGATTTGTTCGCTCGGGTGCGCTTCAGGCTAGCCCGTGCCGGTCGGATACGCCCTGGTGGGGAGTCCGGACGGACTGACTCCGCCGGGCGGCCGGAGCACCGGTACGCTGCGGTACGCCGCTCAGGAACCGTCAGAAAGGCGAGCCCATCCGTGACTGCGATTCCCCAGGGCCGTACCCGGCGGGCCGCGCTGGTGACCGCGGTCTGCGCCTTCGCCGTGACGGGGACGGCGGTGCTGACCGGGTGCGGCAGCGAGGACCCGGACGCGGGGACGAACGGCGTCGGCAAGCTGCCCGCCGCCGCGATCCAGGCGAAGACCCGGGCGGCAGCCCAGGGGGCACCGGCGCTGCGGCTGTCCGGGACCGTGGTCACCAGCGGCCGGACGTACCAGCTGGACATGCGCCTGAAGGCCGACGGCGGGACCGGCTCGGTCACCTCGAAGGGGGCGACGTTCAAGCTGCTGCGGGTCGGTGAGCAGCTGTACATGAAGGCCGACGCCGACTTCTGGAACCAGGCCGGCGGCAAGGCCGGCGGTGATGGCACCGGCGCGGCCGACACGCTGAACGGCAAGTACGTGAAGGTGCCGCAGGGCGACCCCGCGTACAAGAGGTTCAGCGGCTTCACGGACAAGAACGTTCTCCTCGACGGGCTGCTCACCCTGCACGGGACACTGACGACGGACGGCCACCACGACGACGCGAGTACCCGCACCATCCGCATCTCCGGTGACAAGGGCTCCGGCGGCACGCTGGACGTCTCCCTGCAGGGCACGCCGTACCCCCTCCGCCTGGTGCGTGCCGGCGGAGCCGGCTCACTCAGCTTTTCCGACTGGGGTAAGGACTTCGCCGTATCCGAACCCGCGAAGGGTGAGACCGTCGACTACGGCAGGCAACTGCCGGCGTCATAAGCACCGGCGCCTGTCCACCGCACCCACGGCCTCCTGGGGCTACTTCTTCCGCCGCTTGGCGAGCAGCCGCGGCAGCCCCGCGGGCATCGGCCGCCGCGTGGTCGCCGGAGTCGGCACCGGTGCCTGTGCCAAGCTGCCGTCGGGCAGCGGCGCCACGGACCCGGCCGGAACCAGGCGCAGCACCCTGCACTCGCGCGCCCAGCGTGCCGGCATCTGTTCGCCGTCGGGCGCGTTCAGGCGCTTGCCCTTCAGTTCGGCCACGGCCGCCTCCCACTCGGCCGAACCGGACGGCAGCTCGGTGACGGTCACCGGGAACGTCACCAGCCGGCCGCCCTTGTCCTTGCTGCGCACGGTCACCTCGGCCGAGCCCCCGTCGACCAGCCCCTCCAGCGGCTGCTCACCGGGCCCGTCGCCGACCAGGCACACCGCGCCCTCGTGCCACACATGCCACAGCGCACGCGGGGTGGCGCTGTCCGCGCCCCTGACCCAGATGAGGCCGGACTTCTTCGAGGCCTCCTCGATGAGGGCCCGGTCGAGCAGCTCGCTTGTCATGCGTCCAGCCTATCCAGCGCCCGCTCAGAGCCAGCCGTTGCGCTTGAGCACCCGGTGGATGCCCACGCACATGGCGATGGTGAGGCTCAGGACGAGCGGGTAGCCGTACTTCCAGTGCAGCTCCGGCATGTTGTCGAAGTTCATGCCGTACACACCGGTCACCATCGTCGGTACGGCGATGATCGCGGCCCAGGCGGTGATCTTGCGCATGTCCTCGTTCTGCGCGACGGACGCCTGCGCGAGGTTGGCCTGGAGGATGGAGTTGAGGAGTTCGTCGAAGCCCAGCACCTGCTCCTGGACCCGGGCGAGGTGGTCGGCGACGTCGCGGAAGTACTTCTGGATGTCCGGGTCGACCAGCCGCATCGGCCGCTCGCTCAGCAGCTGCATCGGGCGCAGCAGCGGAGCCACCGCGCGCTTGAACTCCAGCACCTCGCGCTTGAGTTGGTAGATCTGTGCCGAGTCCACACCGCGGGACACCCCGCCCTTGCGGCCCGGCGAGAAGACCTCGGTCTCCACGTCGTCGATGTCGTCCTGCACCGCGTCGGCGACCGCGATGTAGCCGTCCACGACATGGTCGGCGATCGCGTGCAGCACCGCCGAGGGGCCCTTGGCGAGCAGCTCCGGGTCGTCCTGGAGGCGGTGCCTGAGCGCCCTGAGCGAGCCCTTGCCGCCGTGCCGGACGGTGATGAAGAAGTCCCGGCCGGTGAAGCACATGACCTCGCCGGTCTCGACGACCTCGCTGGTGGCGGTGAGCCGGTCGTGCTCGACGTAGTGGATGGTCTTGAAGACGGTGAAGAGCGAGTCGTCGTACCGCTCCAGCTTGGGCCGCTGGTGGGCCTGCACCGCGTCCTCGACGGCCAGCGGGTGCAGCCCGAACTCGCTCGCGATACCGGCGAATTCGGCCTCCGTCGGCTCGTGCAGCCCGATCCATACGAAGCCGCCGTCACGCCGCACCAGCCGCATCGCCTCGTGCGGGCTGAGCGGCCCGGTGCTCGCGACGCGGGTGCCGTCACGGTAGACGGCGCAGTCCACGACGGCCGAGGGCGTGGCGGGGTCACGGGTGGTGTCGTACGACGTGCTCGACGCGCTCGCGGGCTTGCGCAGCGAGCCACGGGACGGACGGACCGCGGCGCGCAGGTCGCGGATCATCGACATGGGCAGGCTCCTTCGCGACAGGGCAACGAAAGACCGCCGGCGACGGGTGGAACTACCCGGAATGGGGACGTCCTGACTGCGGGATGTTTGGCACGTCCACAAAGCGGGGAGCACCGCACCGTTGCGGTGGCGACTTCGCTACTGATGCAGAACTGATTCAGATCTGGCGGATCGAACGATCAGACGGATCAGGCAAAGCGAGACGAAGTGCTCTTCCGATGAGCGATACGCGCGGGAAGGCGGCAGCAAGCCGGAAAACAGCCAGTGACTGGATCAGCGGGCGGAAGAGCGAGTGGTACTGCACGGTCGACTTCGATCCATGACAGCCCCACCTCCTCCGGCCGGTCCCTCGTAAGGGAGTCTCTGTGTCGGGACTTGACATCCACGCTGATGCGTGTCGTCCCGAACCACCGGCTCAGCGTAGCAGCCGCCCGAACTGTCAAGGCGCGGCTTTGCCCGCTGCTGACGAGTTCTATGCTCGCCGCATGGTTGATGTTCTTCCTCTGGTCGAGGCGCGGTTGACCACCGCGCTGGGCGAACCGGACGCACGCGCCGCCGTCACCTTCCTCGGCACGGACCCCATCGAGGTGCTCCGGTTCCAGGAGGGGGACGTCCTGCGGTACGCCACCCTCGGCATGTCCGCGCACCCCATGACCGACCCCACCGCGATGCTCGCCGACCCGGTCAAGGGCCCCCGCGCCGAGCTGGTCCTCTCCGTCCGCGGGGGACTCGCCGACACCGACAAGGTGCTCCGCGCGCTCGCCGTGCTGGCCGCGTCCCCGCAGGTGGAGGGCTTGATCGTGACTCCGGGTGCCTCCCTGGACGTCGGCGACCCGCTGTGGCCCGGCGCCCCCTTCACCTCGGTCCTGGTGGGCGAGCCCGGCGGCCTGGTCGAGGACCTGGAACTGGACGACCCGATGGAGCCCGTACGGTTCCTGCCGTTGCTGCCGATGACCCCGAACGAGGCCGCCTGGAAGCGGGTGCACGGCGCCCAGGCCCTCCAGGAGCGCTGGCTCGCCGGCGGCACGGACCTGAGGGACCCCGTCCGCCGATCCGTCCCGCTGGAGTGAGCAAGCTCACCAAACCCTGGCCGGGTCCGGCCAGTTGGCTTCAAAGGCGTCGGACGCCGCCGATCGGGGGGTGACGGTCGCGCTGACAGAGGCGGGCCGGTGGCGTTGTGCCGCTCTTCCGGCCGGCCGGGTGATCGTCGCTGACCGGTCGGGTGATCGTCCTTGACGTGGACGGGCAGGGGTAGGACCGTGGAGCCCTATGAGGGGCGAACCCAGTTGCCCGAGGTGTGGTGGCCGGGTCAGGGCTCCCGGTCTCTTCGCCGATTCGTGGCAGTGCGATGTGCACGGCACGGTGTATCCGCTGCAGCCCGTGATCCCGCCCAGCGTCGAAGCCCTCGGTGCCGTCGTGCACCGCACCCACGTCCCGGTGTGGATGCCCTGGCCGCTGCCGGTCGGCTGGCTCTTCACCGGCGTGGCCTATGCGGGCGACGACCGCAGCGGCGGCCGTGCGACCGCCGTCGCCTGCTCGGGGCCCGGCCCGCTCGGCGGCCCCGGCGAACTCATCCTGGTCGCCGAGGAACTCGGCGTCGGCCTCGGCGCGCGGTACGCGGGCATCGACGGCCCCGACCCGGGGTCGTACATGAACATCGAGAAGCCGCCCGAGGCCAAGGTTCTCGCCGCCGGCCGCCCGACCCCGCTCTGGCATGTCTACCGCACCCCCGACGACCGCGCCGTCTTCGCCGGCGAGGCGCTCGGGATGTGGCTCTGGGCGGTGATGTGGCCCGAGCAGTCCGGCCTGCTCATGTACGACGAGCTGGTGCTGACGGATCTGCGGGACGCGGGCGCGGAGCTGGAACTGGTGCCGTACGGGGCGTTGTCGCCGCGCTTGCTTCGGCCGTAGCGCCCACTGGGGTGCCGGGTTCTGTGCGTCGGCGGGTGCGGGTGCTTCGTGGTTGCTCGCGCCTCTCAGGGTGTTGCAGTAGGGGGCGCTGGGTGGTTTCGGGTGTGACAGTGGTGCTTGAAAATCCCGCTATCCTTAGGTGTCCTCTTCCGTCCGTCACCGTCTGGAGTTCGCGTGCGTATCGACCTGCACTGTCACTCCACGGCTTCCGACGGTACGGACACCCCGGCTGAGCTGGTGCGCAATGCCGCCGCTGCCGGGCTGGACGTCGTCGCGCTGACCGATCACGACACCACCCGTGGGTACGCCGAGGCGATCGCCGCGCTGCCCGCGGGGCTCACCCTGGTCACCGGCGCCGAGCTGTCCTGCCGCATCGACGGCATCTCCATGCACCTGCTGGCCTACCTCTTCGACCCCGAGGAGCCCGCCCTGCTCGCCGAGCGCGAGCTGGTGCGGGACGACCGGGTGCCGCGGGCCAAGGGCATGATCGCCAAGCTCGCCGCGCTGGGCGTGCCGGTCACCTGGGACCAGGTCGAGCGGATCGCCGCCGGCGGTTCCGTGGGGCGCCCGCATGTCGCGACCGCGCTGGTCGAGCTGGGCGTCGTACCGACCGTGAGCGACGCGTTCACCGAGGACTGGCTGGCCGACGGCGGCCGGGCCTACGTGGAGAAGCACGAGACCGACCCCTTCGAGGCGATCCGGCTGGTCAAGAACGCGGGCGGGGTCTGTGTGTTCGCGCACCCGGCTGCCGCCAAGCGCGGTCGTACGGTCCCGGAGTCCCGGATCGCGGAGCTGGCCGAGGCCGGCCTCGACGGCATAGAGGTCGATCACATGGACCACGACGCCGACGCGCGCGACCGGCTGCGGACCCTGGCCAAGGACCTGGATCTGCTGGTCACGGGCTCCTCGGACTACCACGGCAGCCGCAAGGCCGTGTCGCTCGGCGCGTACACGACCGACCCCGAGGTGTACGGGGAGATCACGCGGCGGGCCACCGGGGCGTTTCCCGTCCCGGGGACCGGCGGAGCCTGAGGCCGACCGGCCCGATCCGCCCCCTCACGCCCGTATCACTTCTTCCGCAAGGCCTGTTGCGCAACCATGTTCGATGTCGCCGTCTTCGGCTCCCTGTTCCTGACCCTCTTCGTCATCATGGATCCCCCGGGGATCACCCCGATCTTCCTCGCCCTCACCGCCGGCCGTCCGGCCAAGGTGCAGAGGCGCATGGCCTTCCAGGCCGTGTGCGTGGCGGGCGGGGTCATCGCCACGTTCGGTGTCCTCGGCCACCAGATCCTGGACTACCTGCACGTCTCCGTCCCCGCGCTGATGATCTCGGGCGGTCTGCTGCTCCTGCTGATCGCGCTGGACCTGCTCACCGGCAAGACCGACGAGCCGAAGCAGACCAAGGACGTGAACGTCGCCCTCGTGCCGCTGGGCATGCCGCTGCTGGCGGGGCCCGGTGCGATCGTGTCCGTGATCCTGGCCGTTCAGAAGGCCGACACCGTGGCCACGCAGATCTCGGTGTGGTCCGCGATCCTCGCGATCCATGTCGTGCTGTGGCTGGTGATGCGCTACTCGCTGCTGATCATCCGGGTCATCAAGGACGGCGGCGTCGTACTGGTGACACGGCTCGCGGGCATGATGCTCTCCGCGATCGCCGTGCAGCAGATCATCAACGGGATCACTCAGGTGATCCGGGGGAGCTGAGCCCTTCTGGGCTCGGCTCCCCCGGAAAGCTTGAGTGGCGCTGCACGCGTGAGCGTTACGAGGCCTTGGTCTCGGCCGGGCGGATCCACAGGCGCTGTCCGATGGCGGCGGCCTGCTGAACGATCCGGTTGACGGAGGCGGCGTCCACGACGGTGCTGTCCACGGCGGTGCCGTCGACCTCGTCGAGTCGCATGATTTCGAAGCGCAAGGGCTTCTCCCTTCGTCTGGTCATCCTCCTGAGGAGAACTACTTGGCGGACCGGAGCTGTCTCCGGTCTCGTGAGTAGTCAACGAGCTGCATGTTACAAACATTCCCTACGCTAAAGAAATTTTTCGAACGACTAATTACCGACCGGTAAGAACCCTGGGCCGGACCGACCGGGACCGGTTGTGTTCGTAGCGTGACCACCGGGACAATGGAGGCGATGAACGACGACCTGGCGGCCCTGGGCCCCCGCATCGACCGCACGAACGAACTGCTGGAACGCATGCTCGCCGAGGTGGCGAAGACGCCCTCCACCCACGCGATCTTCGTCGACGCGGGCTATCTGTACGCGGCAGCCGGCCGGCTGGTCGCCGGGACCGAGGACCGCCGGGCCTTCGACCTCGACGCCGAGGGCCTGATCGAGGCCCTCATCGACCGGGCCCGCTCGGTCTTCGCGGACAGCCGTCTGCTGCGCGTCTACTGGTACGACGGCGCCCGCCGCCGCATCCACACCGCCGAGCAGCAGACCATCGCCGAACTGCCCGACGTCAAGGTCCGCCTGGGCAACCTCAACGCCAACAACCAGCAGAAGGGCGTCGATTCACTGATCCGCACGGATCTTGAGTCGCTGGCCCGCCATCGCGCCATCAGCGACGCGGCGCTCCTCGGCGGCGACGAGGACCTGGTCTCGGCGGTCGAGGCGGCCCAGGGGTACGGCGCCCGGGTCCATCTGTGGGGCATCGAGGCCCCCGAGGGCCGCAACCAGGCCGAGCCGCTGCTCTGGGAGGTCGACAGCCAGCGCACCCTCGATCTGGAGTTCTTCAAGCCGTACGTCTCCCGCCGCACGGCCGCCGCCTACGAGGCCACCGCCGGCACCCGCCCCACCCGCGAGGACGTCCGCTTCGTCGGCGCCCAGATCGCGGCGAAATGGCTGGCCGCCCGGGGCCGGGAGTCCCTGGCCGACCTCCTTCCCGGCCACCCCTACCTCCCCGGCTCCGTCGACCAGGACCTGCTGGTCGAGGCCGAGGGCCTGCTCCAGTACTCCCTGCGCGGCCAGGCGGACCTCCGCCGAGCCCTCAGAGACGGCTTCTGGGACCACCTTCAGGGGCAGTACTAGCGGTACCGGCTCCAGGGGCGGTACCAGCTTCAGGGGGCGGTACCAGCGGCTAGCGGCGTTTGCGAGGTCCGGCCGCGTCCCAGAAGTCGCCGATCGCCCGGGCGGTGGCCAGGGGCTGGTCGGTGTTGGGGGAGTGCTCGGCGTCCTCGATCACCGTCCGCCGGGCGTTCAGCCGTACCGCCATGTCGTCCAGCAGGGGCAGCGGCCAGGTGTCGTCCTGAGCGCCGGACAGGATATGGAACGGCAGCGGTACGGCGGCCAGTTCCGCGACGCGGTCCGGCTCCGTGCACAACTGGCGTCCGGTGGCGATGAGCTGGGCGGGCCTGGTGCCCAGCCAGCGGCGCCGCAGGTCGTCCCGGTCGTCGAGACCGCCGTCGAGCGATGCCGTCTCGGTCTCCTCGGGCGTCTCCATCGCCTGGATCGCCTCCCACACGTCCGCCATGCTCATCACCGCGAGCGCGTCCCGCAGCAGCTTCACGCGCTGCTGCTGGGACTCCGAGATCTGTGCGGGACCGGAGGCCATGAGGGTCAGCGAGTGGAAGGGCGCGTGATCGAGCAGTACGGCCGCGCGCGAGATCTGCCCGCCGAGGGAGTGGCCCAGCAGATGCACCGGCTCTCCGAGCGCCTCGGCCTGTGCCAGCACGTCCCGCGCCAACTCCTGCTGCGCATAGGCGGATTCGTCGGTCTTGGGCCCGTCCGACTCGTACTGTCCGCGCCCGTCGACGGCCACGGTCCGGTATCCGCGCCGCGCGAGCGGCACATGCAACGGATTGAAGTCCTCCTTGCTCCCGGTGAACCCCGGCAGCAACAGCGCGACCCCACGCGGCTCGACCCCGTCGGCCGCGGGAGCGTCGACGACGGCGAACTCACCGCGCGCGGTCCGCAGGGAGTACGCACGGGAACCGGGCGGCGGGACGAAGGTGGAGGGCCTGCTCATGGGGAGAGGCTATCGGGCGGAGAACGACGGCAGTGCGGCGGCCGTGCCCCGGACGTGCGACGGCCCGGCCCACAGGAAGTGGGCCGGGCCGTCGTCGACGGGTGCCGGATCAGCCTTCGGTGACCTCGACGGCCGCCGCGACCTTGCGCGTACGGCGCCGCGGCTTGGCCTCCGGCTCCTCGGTGGCCTGCGCCGGAATCTCCGCACCGGCCGCCTCCGCGACAGCCTTACGAGTCCGCCGGACCTTGGGCGCGGGCGCCTCGGCGGCACCGTCCACGTCGGCGACGGCGGCGGCCGTCTTCCGGGTGCGACGGGGCTTGGCCTCGGCTTCCGGAGCCACAGCGGCTTCGGCGGTCGCTGCGGTCTTGCGGGTGCGGCGGGGCTTGGCTTCGGCCTCGGGGGCTTCGGTCGGCTCCGGCGCGGTGGCGGCGGTCTTGCGGGTACGACGGGGCTTGGC
>NZ_JBFAWH010000015.1:0-181184 GCF_040680235.1 Streptomyces sp. NPDC052101 | reverse complement strand
GTCGTGGCCGTCTTGCGGGTGCGGCGCGGCTTGGTCTCCGTGCCTTCGGCGGTGTCCACGGCGGCCTCGGCGGTCGCTGCGGTCGTGGCCGTCTTCCGGGTGCGGCGCGGCTTGGCCTCGGCTTCCGGAGCCTCGGCGGACTCGGCCGTGGCGACGGCCGTCTCCGCGGCGGGCGCGGCCGTCTTGCGGGTACGGCGGCGCGGCTTCGCCTCCGGTGCTTCCACGGTCGCGCTGTCCGACGCCGTCACGGCCTCCGCCACCGGCACGACCGTCTCGGCCACGGGCTCGGCGGCAGGCGCGACCACCGTCGGCTCCGCCGTCTTGCGGGTGCGGCGGCGGCGCGGCTTCTCCGGCGCGTCCAGCGCGGCCGGGTCCTCCACCGTCTCCACCGCGTCCACGGCCTTGTCCACCGTCTCGACGGCGGCCTCGGCGGCCGGCACCGGCTGTGCCGAGACCCCGCTGCGGGTACGGCGACGGCGGCGCAGGGTGCGGGGAGCCGTCGCGGACTCCTCCGCCGGGCCGGACTCGGCGTCCGGTGCCGGAGCCGTCGTAGCGGCCGGGGCGGTGGTGGCGTCCAGCAGGGCGCCACCGCGCGTGCGACGACGACGGCGCGGCGTACGGGACGAGGTCTCGCGCTCTGCAGTGGCGGCGCCGGACTCGGCGCGGCCACCGCGCCCACCACGGTCACCGCGGTCACCGCGACCGCGGCCACGAGCACCACGCCCGCCGGTCTCGCCCAGGTCCTCCAGCTCCTCCGCGTCCAGACCCGCACGGGTCCGCTCCGAACGCGGCAGGATGCCCTTGGTGCCCGCGGGGATGTCGAGGTCGGAGAAGAGGTGCGGGGAGCTTGAGTACGTCTCCACCGGGTCGTTGAAGTCCAGCTCCAGCGCCTTGTTGATCAGCTGCCAGCGCGGGATGTCGTCCCAGTCGACGAACGTGATCGCCGTACCCTTGGCGCCCGCGCGGCCCGTACGGCCGACGCGGTGCAGGTACGTCTTCTCGTCCTCGGGGGACTGGTAGTTGATGACGTGGGTCACGCCCTCGACGTCGATGCCGCGCGCGGCCACGTCGGTGCAGACGAGGACGTCCACCTTGCCGTTGCGGAAGGCGCGCAGCGCCTGCTCGCGGGCGCCCTGGCCGAGGTCGCCGTGGACCGCGCCGGAGGCGAACCCGCGGCGCTGCAGCTGCTCGGCGATGTCGGCGGCCGTGCGCTTGGTACGGCAGAAGATCATCGCCAGTCCGCGGCCGTCGGCCTGCAGGATGCGGGCGACCATCTCCGGCTTGTCCATGTTGTGGGCGCGGTAGACGAACTGCTTGATGTTCGCGACCGTCGCGCCCTCGTCGTCCGGCGCGGTGGCACGGATGTGCGTGGGCCGCGACATGTAGCGGCGCGCGAGGCCGATGACCGCGCCCGGCATGGTGGCCGAGAACAGCATGGTCTGCCGCTTGGCCGGCAGCATGTCGATGATCTTCTCGACGTCGGGCAGGAAGCCCAGGTCGAGCATCTCGTCGGCCTCGTCGAGGACCAGGCACTTGACGTGCTTCAGGTTCAGCTTCTTCTGGCCCGCGAGGTCCAGCAGTCGGCCCGGGGTGCCGACGACCACGTCGACGCCCTTCTTCAGGGCCTCGACCTGGGGCTCGTAGGCCCGGCCGCCGTAGATCGCGGTCACCCGCACGTTACGGACCTTGCCGGCCGTCAGCAGGTCGTTGGTGACCTGGGTGCACAGCTCGCGCGTGGGGACGACGACGAGGGCCTGCGGGGCGTCGGTGAGGGCCTCGGGGGCGGCGCGGCCGGCCTCCACGTCGGCGGGGACGGTGACGCGCTCCAGGAGCGGGAGACCGAAGCCCAGCGTCTTGCCGGTGCCGGTCTTGGCCTGGCCGATGACGTCCGTGCCGGACAGGGCGACGGGGAGCGTCATCTCCTGGATGGGGAAGGGAGTGATGATGCCGACGGCCTCCAGGGCCTCGGCGGTCTCGGGGAGGATTCCGAGTTCTCGAAACGTCGTAGTCAGGGTCATGCCTCTTCTGTGTACGCGGCGCGAGGCGAGCGAGGGGGTCATGACTGACCGTGCCGGGGACGTCGGCTGCCGTACGGGCGAACCACTCGGGCAAGCCGTAAAGCACGGGACCTCTGCCGACGCTCTAGCGCTCGTACCGCTGAGGGTCCCTCCTGTTGTCGTACGGTCGTCGCCGTACGGCCAGGGAGGGCTGTCGGGTCGGAGCCGATCGGGCCACCGACCGGGCATCCTCATGCGTGCGCCCTGTCGGGAGACGTCGAACACCGTCAACGCACTCTGGCAGGCGCATTACCACCATACCCCGGATTCACGCACATGCGATGGCCGAATTGGTCACGTCATGGTGGTCACACTGATCCACCAGCATCTTCCGAGGTCGCGCAAGCGGGCTATTGTGCGCCTCATGACTAGCTCTGACAAGCCTGAGAACACCTCCGCGGCGCCCACGGGTGTCGCCGCCCAGGACTGGGCGCAGGCCTCCGCCGACCCGCAGTACCGCGCCGCCGTCGTGGACCTGCTCGGCGCCCTCGCGTACGGGGAGCTGGCGGCGTTCGAGCGGCTCGCCGAGGACGCGAAGCTGGCGCCGACCCTCGCGGACAAGGCGGAGCTGGCGAAGATGGCCTCGGCCGAGTTCCACCACTTCGAGCGGCTGCGGGACCGGCTGACCGAGATCGGCGAGGAGCCGACGGCCGCGATGGACCCGTTCGTCGCCGCGCTCGACGGCTTCCACCGCCAGACCGCGCCCTCGGACTGGCTGGAGGGCCTGGTCAAGGCCTACGTCGGCGACTCGATCGCGAGCGACTTCTACCGGGAGGTCGCGGCCCGGCTCGACTCCGACACCCGGGAACTGGTTCTGGCCGTTCTCGACGACACCGGGCACGCCGGGTTCGCGGTGGAGAAGGTGCGGGCCGCCATCGACGCCGAACCGCGCGTGGGCGGCCGGCTGGCGCTGTGGGCGCGGCGGCTGATGGGGGAGGCGCTCTCGCAGTCCCAGCGGGTGGTCGCCGACCGGGACGCGCTGTCCACGATGCTCGTGGGCGGGGTGGCCGACGGGTTCGACCTCGCGGAGGTCGGGAGGATGTTCTCGCGGATCACCGAGGCGCACACCAAGCGGATGGCTGCGCTGGGCCTCGCGGCCTGAGAGCGGGGGCGCTCGGTGGGGGTGGGTGCGGTGAGTTGTGCGGCTGCGGGTCCGTTGGGTCCGGTCGCGGAGTTCCCCGCGCCCCTGGGGGTGTTGACCCTTGCGTCGGCCGCGAAGGTGCCGTCCCTACGCCGTGGCTGATCGGCGCAGGCGGCCTGACGGGCGCAGGAGCAGCGACAGGGACGCGGCGGAGATGATCGCGGCGCCCGGGAGGCTCAGCCAGGCGGGGCCGGGGCCGAGCGCGGTGTGGGTGACGAAGTCGCCGAAGAGGGCGCCCGCGACGCCCGTCGAGAGAACCAGCGGGCGGGCCGGAAGCCGGTGGGGCAGGCGGTACGCCGCCGCCCAGGCCAGGATCAGACCGAGCACTGCGGATCCGAGTGCTTCCAGGATCATGTCGGGGGTCCCTCCCACGGCCGGTCTGCCCAGATGCGGTCGTAGCCCGTCATACCCGTGACCTGCGGACTGCAATCCTCCGCTGTGCAGGAGTTGTGCTCCGTCTGTGTGCACAGTCCACACAGAAGGGCCCGGCGGCACACAGCCGCCGGGCCCCTCTCACGACCTCGGCCTACAGCGCGCCGAAACCCACCTTGCGGACAGTC
The DNA here is from genome assembly GCF_040680235.1 of Streptomyces sp. NPDC052101. Taxonomy (NCBI): domain Bacteria; kingdom Bacillati; phylum Actinomycetota; class Actinomycetes; order Kitasatosporales; family Streptomycetaceae; genus Streptomyces; species Streptomyces sp. NPDC052101. Next base: position 177,426 of record NZ_JBFAWH010000015.1, on the reverse strand, counting down.
GGCTCGCCGATCTCCACGTACGCCAGGCGGTCCGTCGGCACCAGGACCTTGCGGCCCTTCTCGTCCTCGAGGCTCAGCAGCTGCGTCTTGCCGGACAGCGCGTCGGACACCAGACGCTCCACCTCCTCGACGCTCTGACCGCTCTCCAGAACGATCTCGCGGGGCGCGTACTGCACGCCGATCTTGACCTCCACGGCTTTGTCCCTCCGACGGCCAGTGATGTGCGCGATCTTCCGCGCCGTACCCAGCACACATTAGTCCGGTGAGGGGACGTACACGCTGCGGGCAGGAACGCCGTCAGCGAACAGCGCACGGGAACAAATGGCCGTCGGTGGGGTCGTAGGTGTCGTAGGACCTGCCGTCTTTGGCGCCGTCCGGATGTGTCAGTGGTGTTCGCTGCCGTGCAGCGGGAAGCCGGCGATGCCCCGCCAGGCCAGCGAGGTCAGCAGTTGCACCGCCTGGTCGCGCGGCACGCTCCGGTCGCTGTGCAGCCAGGAGCGGGCCACCACCTGGGCGAGACCGCCGAGGCCGGAGGCGAGCAGCATCGACTCCGCCCGCGACAGGCCGGTGTCCTCGGCGATGACCTCGCAGATCGCCTCGGCGCACTCGTTGGTGACCTTGTCGACGCGCTCGCGGACCGCGGGCTCGTTCGTCAGGTCCGACTCGAAGACCAGCCGGAAGGCGCCGCCGTCGTCCTCGACGTACGCGAAATAGGCGTCCATGGTGGCCCGGACGCGCTGCTTGTTGTCGGTCGTCGACGCCAGTGCGCTGCGCACGGACTGGATCAGCGACTCGCAGTGCTGGTCCAGCAGGGCGAGGTACAGGTCGAGCTTGCCGGGAAAGTGCTGGTAGAGCACCGGCTTGCTCACGCCGGCCCGCTCGGCGATGTCGTCCATCGCCGCCGCGTGATAACCCTGCGCGACGAAAACCTCCTGTGCTGCACCCAGCAGCTGGTTCCGTCGAGCGCGGCGTGGCAGACGGGTGCCACGCGGGCGTGCCGCCTCAGTTTGCTCGATGGCTGTCACGCCGCCTCCCAAAGTCGTCCATATCGCGGTGTCAGCCGCGCGGCCATCGTACTTTTCGGTAACCGTGGTGTGCGCGGTGCGAGCGCAGAATTTCACGTACCGGACGGCGGCGAAAGCGGCAGTGCCCCCTCGTGCGGCCGCGGAGCGCCGTCGGGCTGCGGCCGTGGGACATCGTCGAGGTCAGCGGTAGTCGTCCTCGTCGATCGAGACCACCCGCGCCTGCTCGACCAGATCGGCCACGTTCGCACGGTCCGGGTCCACGTTCGTCAGCGGGTCGTCCTGGTCCGGTGAGAGGTCGGTGTGCTGTTCCGCGGCGTCCACCTCGGGGGCCTCGACGTCGATCTCGGCCGGGTCGGCCTCCGGGTCCTCGGTCGCGTAGGGCTCTGTGGGGTCATAGGCCATGGTGGGCTCCCTTCCTACGAACGTCCCTGGAAGCAGCAGGGGCCACTGCGGGTGCCCTGTGTACGAGCCTAGGAGACACCAGATCCGGACGCCATGCCGTCACGCCCGTTCGTTGCCCTTGTTCACCGATGTCTACCGATGTTCACCGTTGTCCACCGGTCTCCACCCGTCTCCGCCGGTGCTCACCGGTCGATCACGGTTCGCTCTCAGTCGTCCGGTTCACCCGTCACCCACGGTTCACTCTGTGACGGCCGACACACGGATCCCGGCGTGATCACCTCATAACATTGCCGCATGTCTTCGACCGAGTCGCCGTCCGTGCCGGCCGCCAGTGTGCTTCCGAGGGTGGCGCCCGTCCGGGTCGGCGAGGGCGAGCGGCTGCGGTCCGTGGGGCTGCCCGGAGTCACCCTGTCGATCCGTTCCCGCCGTCCCGCGCGCGAGGGCCTGCCGCCCGCGCTGTACGTCCATGGGCTCGGCGGTTCCTCGCAGAACTGGTCGGCGCTGATGGCCGAGCTGGACGACATCGTCGACAGCGAGGCGCTCGATCTGCCCGGCTTCGGCGACTCCCCGCCCCCGGACGACGGGAACTACTCCGTCACCGGGCACGCGCGTGCGGTGATCCGCTATCTCGACGCGGCCGGCCGCGGCCCGGTCCACCTGTTCGGCAACTCGCTCGGCGGCGCGGTCACCACGCGCGTGGCCGCCGTCCGACCCGACCTCGTCCGTACGCTCACCCTCGTGTCGCCCGCCCTGCCGGAACTGCGCATCCAGCGCACCGCGGCGCCGACCGCGCTGCTCGGTGTGCCCGGCGTCGCCGCCCTGTTCACCCGGCTCACCAAGGAGTGGACGGCCGAGCAGCGCGTGCGCGGCGTCACGGCGCTCTGCTACGGCGACCCCGCGCGGGTGTCGCCCGAGGCGTTCCAGGACGCCGTCGAGGAGCTGGAACGGCGGCTGCAGCTGCCGTACTTCTGGGACGCGATGTCCCGCTCCGCGCGCGGGATCGTCAACGCCTACACGCTCGGCGGACAGCACGGGCTGTGGCGCCAGGCCGAGCGCGTGCTCGCGCCGACCCTGCTCATCTACGGCGGCCGCGACCAGCTCGTCGGCTTCCGCATGGCAGCCCGTGCCGCCCGCTCCTTCCGCGACTCCCGCCTGCTGTCCCTGCCGGATGCCGGGCATGTGGCGATGATGGAGTACCCGGGCGTGGTGGCCACGGCGTTCGGTGAACTCCTCACGGACGCCGGGGAGTCGGGCACGGATGCCGAGAGCGACGTCACCGACGTTTCTGACGTCTCCGATGTCACGGCCCCGGGCGCGGGGGGCTGAGGCCCGCGTGGGACGCCACAGCCGCCGCGGTCCGGCCCCCAAGGACGACTCCGCGGACATAATCGCCAGGCGTACACGACAGCGGGGCCCCCGCGAGGGCGACGCCAGGGACATCTCCGGGAAGGGGAGCGGACCTGGGGCGCTGTACGGGGATGGGGCGTACGGCGAGGAGGCGTACGGCCAGGGACCGTATGGGCAGCGCACGCAGGGCCGGCAGGGGCCTGCGGGTGCTCCGGGTGCTCCTGGGGTTCCAGGCGCCATGTCCGCGCGAGGCGGGCAGCCGCTGTTTCCGGGGCAGCGACAGGCGCCGATGGGCGGTGCCGGTGCCGCCGGAGGTGCACCGCGTGGCCCGCAGGCGCCGTCGGCGTTCCCGGACGGTACGCCCGCTCACGGGGTACCGCGCTTCGCCGACGGCACTCCGGCACACGGCGTGCCCCGTCTTCCTGATGGCACGCCGGCGCGCGGCGTCCCGAGGCTTCCCGACGGCACCCCCGTGCACGGTGTGCCCCGAGTGCATGGCGGGGCCGGTGCTCGTGGTGGGCACCCCGAGGTGCGGGAAGCCGGTGGTGGTTGGGGCGAGTTCGCGGGGGCGGCCGGGGCCGGTGCTGTGCTTCCGCGGCAGCGGCCGGCGGGTCCGGGCCCGGGCCCGGGGCAGGGCCAGAAGCCGGGAGTCGGGCCTCGGCAGGACTACCTCGACGCCTTCACCGACGCGCACGACGGCGCTGTCGGCACTGTCGGTGCCGTCGGCGTCGATGACGACATCGACGTCTTCGCGCCCCGCACGGGCAGGCCCCGCCCCGGCGGGCAGCACCCGGCCGACGCGCCGGAGGCGGACGGCGCCGCCGCGCCCCCCGCCGGCCTGCCGGGGCAGCGTTCGGGCGGCCGGTCCGTGGAGCCCCCCGGCGCCCCGTCCGCGCAGCGCCCCGGTGGCAAGGGGCGGGCCTTCACCGGTATCGCGGCGGCCGCCGTCACCACCGTGCTCGCGGTGGTCGTCGCCGGGCAGGTGGCCGAGTCGCGGGACGGCGGCGGCACGCAGTCGCGGTCCGCGCCCGACCAGGCCCGTGACGCGGGCGGCCCGGCGCCGTCCGCCTCACCCGGCCCGGTCACGCTGTCGTACGAGCAGAAGATGGACCGGAAGTACCCGCTCGGCGTCACGCTGAAGGGCTCGGGGAAGTTCGACGCCGTCCCGGGCTTCGACAAGGCGCCTGGCAAGGGGCAGAAGTACACCTACCGCGTGGATGTCGAACAGGGACTGGGCCTGGACGGCGGGCTGTTCGCCGAGGCCGTGCAGAAGACCCTGAACGACGACCGCAGTTGGGCCCACGCCGGCGCCCGCACCTTCGAGCGGATCTCCTCCGGCAAGCCCGACTTCGTGATCACGCTGGCGAGCCCCGGTACGACCGCCACGTGGTGCGCCAAGTCCGGGCTGGACACCACGGAGGACAACGTCTCCTGTGACTCCGCTGCCACCGAACGAGTGATGATCAATGCATACAGGTGGGCCCAGGGCAGCAAGACATACGGGGACAAAATGTATGCCTACCGACAGATGTTGATCAATCATGAGGTCGGCCACCGACTCGGCCACGGCCATGTGACGTGCCAGAAGAACGGCGAACTCGCCCCCGTCATGCAGCAGCAGACCAAGTTCCTGGACCATGACGGAATCCACTGTCTACCCAACCCCTGGCCGTATCCCAAGAGTTGACAGACGCCGCTCACGTCACATTGACATGAGCCCTGAGTTCGTTCATATTTCTGCGCATGTGGTCTAGTCATGCCGTCAGTGAGAGCGCAGCCATCGAGCTGGCGCTCTTCGGTGTGACCGCACTCTGCGTGGCCGACATCGACTGTCGCTGACGCCGCCTCCTCGGCGTTCGCGTCGCGACCCTTTTCTCCTTTCCGTCCGTGACCGTGTCACGGGCTTTTCGACGACCCGGCGCCGGGGCCGACGTCTGCTCGCAGTCGTCTCACTCCTCGTCCACTTGTCTCATGTTCCGAGACATCCCTCCTCGAGAAATCCTCGACAGTTCCCCGAGAGGTCGTCATTCCGATGCGTCAACCGTCCGTCATAGCGCGCCGCGTGGCAGCGGCATCCGTCAGCCTGGTCGTGGCAGCGGGCGCCGCCGCCTGCGGCCCGAAGGACAGCGATGCCAAGGGCTCCGGTGGCGACTCCACGCCCCACAAGGGCGGCACCCTCACGGTGCTCAACTCCGAGCCGCAGACCGACTTCGACCCCGCCCGCCTCTACACCTCCGGCGGCGGAAACGTCCCTTCGCTGGTGTTCCGCACCCTCACCACGCGCAACCGCGAGAACGGCGCGGCCGGTTCCAAGGTCGTCCCCGACCTCGCCACCGACACCGGCCGGCCCGACAAGGACGCCACCGTGTGGACGTACACCTTGAAGAAGGGCCTCAAGTACGAGGACGGCACCCCGATCACCTCGGCCGACATCAAGTACGGCATCGAGCGCTCCTTCGCCCCCGAGCTGTCCGGCGGCGCACCCTATCTGCGCGACTGGCTGGTCGGCGCCGCCGACTACCAGGGGCCGTACAAGGACAAGAAGGGCCTCTCGGCGATCGAGACGCCGGACGCGCGCACCATCGTCTTCCACCTGAACAAGCCCGAGGGCGAGTTCCCGTTCCTCGCCACGCAGACGCAGTTCACCCCGGTGCCCAAGAGCAAGGACAACGGCACCAAGTACGAGGAGCACCCGATCTCGTCCGGCCCCTACAAGGTCGTCAAGAACGAGAACGACGGCGAACACGTCCTCCTCACGCGCAACAAGTACTGGTCGGCGGCGACCGACGACGAGCGCAAGGCCTACCCCGACACCGTCGACGTCCTCTCCGGCCTCGACTCCTCCGTGATCAACCAGCGGCTGTCCGCGTCTCAGGGAGTGGACGCCGCGGCCGTCACCACGGACACCAACCTCGGACCGGCCGAACTCGCCAAGGTCAGCGGCGACAAGGAACTCGCCGCGCGCGTGGGCACCGGCCACTTCGGCTACACGAACTACATCGCGTTCAACCCGACCGTGAAGCCGTTCGACAACCCGAAGGTGCGGCAGGCGATCGCGTACGCCGTCGACCGTTCCTCGGTGGTCAACGCGGCCGGCGGCAGCTCGCTCGCCGAGCCCGCCACCACCTTCCTGCCCAACCAGAAGTCCTTCGGCCACACGCCGTACGACCCGTTCCCGGCCGGCGCCTCCGGCAACCCGGCCAAGGCCAAGGAACTGCTCGCCCAGGCCGGTTACAAGAGCGGGCTCACCATCACGCTGACCCATTCCAACGCCAAGAACTTCGAGACCAGCCCGGAGATCGCGACCGCCGTCCAGGACGCGCTCAAGAAGGCCGGGATCACGGTCAAGCTCCAGGGCCTGGAGGACAACGACTACAAGGACAAGATCCACAGTGTGAAGACCGAGCCCGGCTTCTTCCTGGCGCACTGGGGTGCCGACTGGCCCTCCGGCGGTCCCTTCCTCGCCCCGATCTTCGACGGCCGGCAGATCGTCAAGGACGGCGCGAACTTCAACACGGGGCTGCTCGACGACAAGTCGGTCAATGACGAGATTGACGCGATCAACAAGTTGACCGACCTTGACGCGGCCGCCCAGCGATGGGGTGCACTGGACAAGAAGATCGGCGAGAAGGCCCTTGTCGTCCCGCTGTTCCACCCGGTCTACAAGCGCCTGTACGGCTCGGACGTCAAGCACATCGTCATCAGCGACTGGACCGGCGTGCTGGACATCTCCCAGGTCGCGGTGAAGTGACGCCGTGAGCGAGGCACTTGTCGCCGTCGAGGCCGCCGGGGCGGACACCGCCGCCCCGGCGGCCTCGGGGGCACGTCAGTTCTGGCGGCGGCTGCGCGCGCAGCGCGCCGCCCTGGTCGCCGCGGCCGTCGTCGCGCTGCTCGTCCTGATCGCGCTCGCCGCGCCGCTGCTCACCGCGCTGGAGGGCCAGGACCCCACCACCTACCACCCGTCCCTGATCGACTCGGCGCGCGGCGGCGTGCCCCTCGGCTCCCTCGGCGGCCTCGGCGCCGACCACTGGCTGGGCGTCGAACCGCAGACCGGACGCGACCTGTTCGCCCGGCTCGTCTACGGGGCGCGGGTGTCGCTGGGCGTCGCGCTCGGTGCCACGGTCCTCCAGGTGGTCCTCGGCGTCACCATGGGCGTGGCGGCCGGCCTGGGCAACCGCCGGGTCGACCAGGTCCTCAGCCGGATCACCGACATCTTCGTCTCGATGCCGCTGATGGTCATGGCGCTCGCGCTGCTGGCCGTCGTGCCGGGCGGCTTCCCGCGGCCCGTCCTCGTCGCGCTGATCATCTCCCTGGTCTCCGGCTGGAGCACGACGGCGAAGACGGTGCGCGCCCAGACCCTCACCCTGAAGAACCTCGACTACGTCGCGGCGTCCCGGCTCAGCGGCTGGAGCACCTGGCGCACCGCCGTACGCGAGCTGCTGCCCGGGCTCGCCGCGCCCGTCATCACGTACGCGGCGCTGCTGATCCCGTCGAACATCAGCGCCGAGGCCGCCCTGTCCTTCCTCGGCGTCGGCGTGAAGCCGCCGACGCCCTCCTGGGGGCAGATGCTCACCTCCGCCGACGTCTGGTACCAGGCGGCCCCGCAGTATCTGCTGCTGCCCGCCGCGGCCCTGTTCGTGACCGTGTTGGCGATGACCGTCCTCGGCGACGGCGTCCGCGTCGCCCTCGACCCCCGCGCGGCCTCCCGCCTGCGCATCGGCACCGGCCGCAAGCGCGAGGCCCGCGCGGAGACCGCCGTACCGCAGGCCGGCGTGGCGGACGCGGCCGTGAAGAACAAGGAGGACCGGGCATGAGCGGCCTCACCGGCTTCGTCCTGCGCCGCGTCATCGGCGCCGTGATCACCCTGTTCGCGCTCTCGGTGATCATCTACGTCGTCTTCTACGTCACCCCCGGCAACGTCGCCCAGATCACCTGCGGCCCGCGCTGCTCGCCGGCCCAGGTCCACCAGGTGGCCCAGCAACTGCACCTCGACGACCCGCTGTACGTGCGCTACTGGCACTTCCTGCAGGGACTCTTCGTGGGCCAGGACTTCTCCACCGGCACGTCCGTCGAGCACTGCACGGCGCCCTGCCTCGGCCAGTCGTACCAGACCGACCAGCAGGTCACCGCCATCATCCTGACCAAGCTGCCGGTGAGCTTCTCGCTGGTGCTCGGCGCGATGGTGATCTGGCTGGTGCTCGGCGTCGGCACCGGCGTGCTGTCCGCCTGGCGGCGTGGCCGCTTCACCGAGCGTCTGCTGACCGCGATCACGCTGGCGGGCGTCGCCACGCCCGTCTTCGTCATCGGACTGGTCCTGATGATCGTCGTCTGCGGCGAACTGCAGCTCCTGCCCTTCCCGCAGTACGTCCCCTTCACCGACGACCCCGAACAGTGGGCATGGAACCTGCTGCTGCCCTGGCTCTCCCTCGCCCTCGTCGAGGCGGCCAACTTCGCCCGGCTGACCCGGGCATCGATGCTGGAGACGCTGGCCGAGGACCACATCCGCACGTTCCGCGCATACGGCGTCGGCGAGCGGGCGGTGATCGCCCGGCACGCGCTGCGCGGCGCGACCGCCTCCGTCATCGCGCTCAACGCGGTCACCTTCGGCTCGGCCGTCGGCGGTGCCGTCCTCACCGAGACCCTCTTCGGCCTGCCCGGCGTCGGCCAGGAGCTGGTGCACGCGGTGAAGGTCGTCGATCTTCCGGTGGTCGTCGGCATGGTCCTGGTCATCGGCTTCTTCGTGGTCCTCGCCAACGCCGTCGCGGATGTCCTGTACGCGGTGGCCGACCGACGGGTGGTACTGGCATGAGCCTGGTCGAAGTCAAGGACCTGACGGTCGGGTTCGGCTCCCTGCGGGCCGTGGACGGACTCTCCTTCAGTCTGGCGGAGGGCGCCGCGCTGGCCCTCGTCGGCGAGTCCGGCTCCGGCAAGTCCACGGTCGCGGGAGCCCTGCTGGGCCTGCACCGGGGCACGGGGGCCCGGGTCACCGGCTCGGTGCGGGTGGCCGGCACGGACGTACAGGCGGCCCCGGACGAGGAGTTGCGGCGGCTGCGCGGGGCGAGGGCCGCCATGGTCTTCCAGGACCCGCTGTCCTCGCTGGACCCGTACTACGCGATCGGCGACCAGATCGCCGAGGTCCATCGCGTGCACACGCGCGTGTCCCGTCGCACGGCACGCGCGCGTGCCGTGGAGGTGCTGGAGCGGGTGGGAATTCCGGACGCGGTACGGCGGTCCCGGTCCCGGCCGCACGAGTTCAGCGGCGGCATGCGCCAACGCGCCCTGATCGCCATGGCGCTCGCCTGCGAACCGGATCTGCTGATCGCCGACGAGCCGACCACCGCCCTCGACGTCACCGTCCAGGCGCAGATCCTCGACCTGCTGCACACGCTGCGCGAGGACACCGGCATGGGCCTGCTGCTCGTCACCCACGACGTGGGCGTCGCCGCCGAGAGCGTGGACGACATCCTCGTCATGCGGCACGGCAGGGCCGTCGAGCACGGCCCCGTCGGCACGGTCCTCGCGGCGCCCGCCGAGCCGTACACCCGCGAACTCCTCGACGCCGTCCCGCGCGTGGACGCCCGCCGCACCGGCTCCAGGGCCACCGACGAGGTCGTGCTGGAGGCCACCGGGGTGCGGCGCGAGTTCGGGCGCGGCAAGCGGGCGTTCACGGCCGTGGACGACGTCTCGCTGACCGTCCGCCGCGGCGAGACCCTCGGCGTGGTCGGCGAGAGCGGCAGCGGCAAGACCACGCTCGGCCGGATGCTGGTCGGGCTGCTGGAGCCGACCGCCGGAGCGATCCGCTACGAGGACCGCCCGCACACCGGCGTGAACCCGGCCATCCAGATGATCTTCCAGGATCCCGTCTCCTCCCTCAACCCCCGCCGCAGCGTGGGCGAGTCCATCGCCGACCCGCTCCGCGCGCGTGGCGACCATGACGTGGAGCGCATCCGGGGGCGCGTGACGGAACTGCTGGAGCGCGTGGGGCTCGACAGGTCGCACTACGACCGCTACCCGCACGAGTTCAGCGGCGGCCAGCGCCAGCGCATCGGCATCGCCCGCGCGCTCGCCGCCGAACCGCGCGTCATCGTCTGCGACGAGCCGGTCTCCGCGCTCGACGTGACCACGCAGGCGCAGGTGGTCGAGCTGCTCGGCGAACTCCAGCGGGAACTCGGCCTCGCGCTGGTCTTCATCGCCCACGACCTCGCCGTCGTACGGCAGGTCAGCGACCGGGTCGCGGTCATGCGGCGCGGCCGGGTCGTCGAGTACGGGCCGGCCGACGAGGTGTACGACAGCCCGCGCGAGCCGTACACCGGACAACTCCTGGCCGCCGTACCCGCGCTCGACCCGGAGCTGGCGGCCCGGCGGCGCGCGGCCCGCCGTGAACCGGCCGTGGCGTAACGTTTTGTGCTCGGCCGATCGCCGTGTGAATCCCTAGCGCGGCCGAACGCGACCCGCACGCGAAAGTTACGTCCGTTCACCCCTTTTGGTGGCGCGATGGACAACCGTCCGTCGCGCCACCGCCTTGTCCCCTTACGTTCGTCCCGCTGTGAGCCGCCGGGACAACGGCGGCTCCCCAGACGGGAGATCGGGGGTGCACACGTGCGCATCGGACTGCTTACGGAGGGTGGCTACCCGTATGTGAGCGGTGACGCCGGACTCTGGTGCGACCGGCTCGTGCGCGGGCTCGAACAGCACGAGTTCGACCTCTACGCGCTCAGCCGCAGCCGGCGCCAGGAGGAGGACGGCTGGGTCCCGCTCCCGCCGCAGGTCGGCCGGGTGCGTACGGCGCCGCTGTGGACGTCCGAGGACGACGGGGTCGCATACGGGCGGCGCGCGCGCCGGCGCTTCGCCGAGTGCTACGGCGAACTCGTCGGGGCGATGTGCGCCGGGACCGGTGTCGATGCCTCCGCCGAGGGTGGGGCCACCGATCTGCCGGACCGTTTCGGCAGCGCGCTGTACGGACTCGCCGAACTCGCCCGCGAGCAGGGCGGACTGGTCGGCGCCCTGCGCTCGGACGCGGCCGTACACACCCTCGAACGCGCCTGTCGCGCCCCCGGCGCACTGCGCACGGCGCGCGAGGCGCGCGTACCCGACCTGCTCACCGTCACCGCACACCTCGAACGCGCCCTGCGCCCCCTCTCGCTCGACTGGTACGGCGACGACGGCCTCGGCGCGGCCGACCTCTGCCACGCAACCGCCGGAGGCTCCACCGCCCTCCCCGGGCTGCTCGCCCGGCACTTCTGCGACGTGCCGCTGCTCGTCACCGAGTACGGCGTACAGCTTCGCTCGCACTACCTGGCCCTCGGCCCCGACGCCGCCGCCCCCGCCGTACGCGCGCTGCTCGGCGCCTTCCACGGCCGGCTCGCCGCCGAGGTCTACCGGCGGGCCGAGATCCTCACGCCCGGCAACGCCCACGCCCGCCGCTGGCAGGAACGGTGCGGCGCCGACCGGGCCAGGATCCGCACCGTCCACCCGGGCATGGACGCCGCCCGCTTCGCCGAGGTCGGCGAGGCCCCGGACCGCGCCGCCCCGGACACCCTGGTCTGGGTCGGGCGCGTCGAACCCGCCAAGGACCTGATCTCGCTCCTGCATGCCTTCGCGGAGGTCCGCAAGGAGGAGCCGAGGGCGCGCCTCAGGATCGTCGGCGCCCCCTGCGGACCCGAAGGCGCGGCCTACCTCGGCCACTGCCGGGCGCTCGCCGCACAGCTCTTCCCGGACGAGGCGGAGGGCGTGCACGCCGTCGGCGACAACCCGGTCTCCTTCGAGGAGATCGGCAGCCCCGAGGCCCCCACGCTGCCCGACGCGTACGCCGCCGGCGCGGTCGTCGTGCTCTCCAGCGTCGTCGAGGGCTTCCCGATCGGCCTCATCGAGGCCATGTTCTGCAGTCGGGCCACAGTCTCCACCGACGTCGGCGCGGTGGTGGAGGTCATCGGGGGCACGGGGCTCGTCGTACCGCCGCGCAATCCGCGGGCGCTCGCCGAGGCGTGCGTGGCGCTGCTGCGCGACCCCGAGCGCCGTGAGCGCCTCGGCGCCGCCGCGCGCGCCCGCGCGCTCGAACTGTTCACCGTCGAGCAGAACATCGCGGCATTTCACGGCATTTACCTACAGATCGTTTCGCACTGTCCGGTCCGCCGGGTCGTCCTCGACGAGGCCGGCGCGCCCCTGCCGTTCGCCGCCCCCGCCGAGTCCCGCGTCCCCGGCCGCTGGACCGGCCCCACGGCCCGTGTCCTGCCCCGGACCGTCCCCGGCTGGGCCGCGGCCCCACCGGTACGCGCGACACCACTGGCCGCCGCGGAGGGGGCGTGATGAGCGTTCGGGACGACCGTGTCGACGGCAACCGCCTCGACGGAGACAGGGACAAGGGCCAGGACAGGTACAGGGGCGGAGACGGGAACGGCGCGGTGAGCGGCTTTAGCGAACGGGGCACGTCGGGCGCGCTGGACCTGCCCGGGATGCCGAGTGGCGCCGAGCCCTGGGACTCACGGCTGGGAGAGTGGGGCGAGAGGGAGCGGGGCGGCGAGGGGGTCGCAGAGGGGCAGCGACGGCAGGGCCCCGGACCGCTCGCCGCGCGCGTGGTAGCCGATGCGGAAGCGGAACCGTACGCCTCATGTCCGGTCAACTCACCATTCGGCAAGGGCGATTCGGGTGTCCCCGAGGCGGGCAAGCGACGCGTGGCCGCACCCCGGCGGGGGGCCGCCGACCCCGTGAAGGCGCTGCTGCACCGGCATCGTGAACTGTGCGAGCGGGCCGTGGACCCCTTGGAGATCGCCGCCGGACTGGAGGCGCACGGCGTCACCGACCGGACCGCCGCCCGCTTCCGCCATCGCGACGTCTTCTCGCTCGCCGAGGAGCTGTACGCGCGCGTGCCGCGGGGTGGCGAGCAGGGCGCCACCACCGAGCCCCTGCCCGTGCCTCGCGTCCGCGCGGACCGGATCCTGCTCACCCTCCTGCCCGGCGCCCTCGGCGCGGCCACCGTGGCCGGACTGCGTCTCACCCACGGCCACCCCCGTCTCCTGGTCGCCCTCGCCGGCGTCCTCGCCGTCGCCCTCGCCACGCGTGCCCCACTGCGCCGCGGCCCCCTCGCCGGCCTGCCCGGCACACACGCGTGGCGCACGGCGAACGGCACGCGCGCGTGCACTCTCTGGCTGCTCGGTTACGCCCTCCTCGGCGACGGCCTTCTGCGTGCCGTCGTGACGGGCGGCCCCGACGCGCTGCCGACCGGCGCCCCGGACGGCGCCTGGCCCACCGCCACCGCTCCCGTCCTGGCCCTCACGCTGGCCTGCGCCCCGGCCGCCTGGTGCGCCCAGCTGCTCACCGCGGGCGCCCGCCGCAGGCTCGCCGGCAGCCGGGGCTTGGAGGACTTCACGGCCGCCGCGAGGCCGTTGCTGTTCGGCACGTTCGCCCTGTTCCTGGGCGCGCTCACCGCACTGCTCCTGCTGTGCGGCACCGTCCTGCACGAACCCGTGGCCTACCCGCAGACCCTCGCCCTGGGCGCGCTGCTGCTGCTCGCCCGCCTGCTCACCGTGCACCACCACCGGCACGCCCCCGCCGTGGTGCTCGGGGCCGCGGCGGCCACGGAGGCGGTGGCCGTCGCGGCGCCGCTGGCCGCGAGGCTGCCTGGCTGCGCCGTCCTGGCGACCCCCGTACGGGCTCTCGTGAACGCCTGGGGCGAGGCCGCCGTCCCGGCCCTCGCCTGCGGCGTCGCGGCGCTGGCCCTGCTGCTCCACGCCGGCCGCACCCTCACCCAGGCCTCGGCACACGCGCCCACGGGAGCCTCCGAGTGAACCTTCCGCCACCGGCCCGAGCCAGCGCCGGACGCGACCGCACCACCCCTTTTGCGCGACCGCACCACCCTTTTGAAGGAGAAGCCAGATGACCACCTCCCGACCCGGAGCGTCCGGAGCCCCCGGAACCGCCGGCGCGTGCGCAGCCGCCGCAGCCGCGGGCGCAGGAGCCGCCGGGACCGCCGGAGCCGGAGTCCGGGGAATCACCGGATCCGCCGGCACCGTAAGAACGGGTGGACCCACCGCAACCGCCTGCCCCACCACACCCGCCGCCCCGGCGAGTCACACGGGCCCGGCCAGTCCCGCCAGTCCCCATGGCATCAGTCCCAGTGGCCCCGTCAGTCCCACCGGCCCCGCCGGTCACGCCCGTGCCCACACCCCGGGAGCCGTCCGATGAGGGTTCTGCTGATCGGAGCCAACGGATACATCGGCCGCTTCGTCGCCGACCGTCTGCTCGCCGACCCGGCCGTCCAGCTGACCGCGCTAGGCCGCGGCGACGACGCCGACGTCCGCTTCGACCTCGCCAGCGGCAGCCCCGGCGCGCTCACCCGCTTCCTCGACGCGGTGCACCCCGGGGTCGTGATCAACTGCGCCGGCGCCATCCGCGGCGGCGCCCGCGACCTCACCCGGCACAACACCGTGGCCGTCGCCACCGTCTGCGAGGCCCTGCGCCGCAGCGGCTGCGGCGCCCGTCTGGTGCAGATCGGGTGCAGCGCCGAGTACGGGCCGAGCCAGCCCGGCTCCTCCACCGCCGAGGACGCCGTACCGCGCCCCGGCGGCCCGTACGGCGTCAGCAAGCTCGCCGCGACGGAACTGGTCCTCGGCTCCGGTCTGGACGCCGTCGTGCTGCGCGTCTTCTCACCGGCCGGCCCCGGCACCCCGGCCGGCTCCCCGCTGGGCCGCCTCGCCGAGGCCATGCGCCGGGCCATGCAGTCCGGCGACGGCGAACTCAAACTCGGCGGCCTCGGCGTCCAGCGCGACTTTGTCGACGTACGCGATGTCGCCCGCGCCGTGCACGCCGCCTCGCTCTCCGCCGCCCAGGGCGTCATCAACATCGGCTCCGGCCGCGCCGTCCGCCTCCGTGACGCCGCCGCCGTTCTCGCGCGCGTGGCCGGGTACGGCGGCGCCCTCCACGAACTCGACGCCCCGCCCGGCCCGCTGCGCGGCGCCATCGGCCACCCGCGCCCCGACTCCGACCACGCGGCCCCGGTGGCGTACCCGTACCCGTACCCGGACGGCTGCGGCAGCTGGCAGCAGGCAGATGTGCGCACCGCGCGCGACCGGCTCGGCTGGCGGCCCCGTATCAACCTCGAGGAATCCCTGGCCGATATCTGGATGGAGGCGGCATGCCGCATCTGACCAGCACCACAGCAGGCGTCACCAGCACCGGCCTGCGCACCGCCCTCGGCGTCCCCGGCTACGCCCACCCGCTCGTCGCCCCCGCCCAGTGGGCCGAACTCGCCCGCCCGGGCACCCCGCTGGACTGGGTGGTCCTCAACGTGGCCGCGGGCCCCGGCACCCGCCCGGACCCGCACTGCCTGGAAGCCGCGGGCCGACTGCGGGGCGCGGGTGTCCGCGTCCTCGGCCACCTGGACCTCACCCATGGCGCCCGCGCCTTCGCCGACCTGCTGTCCGACGCCCACCGGTACCTCGACTGGTACCGGGTCGACGGCTTCCTGCTGGATCGTTGTCCCACCGGCCGCACCGCGCTCCCCGAGGTCCGCCGTGCGGTCACCACGCTCCGGGCGATCAGTGACACCGCCCACATCGTCCTCGGCCACGGCAGCCATCCGCACCCCGGGTACGCGGAGAACGCCGACCAGCTGGTGACCTTCTCCGGCCCCTGGTCCGACTACCGCTGGTCCCAGGTCGCCGAATGGACCGCCGACTATCCGCCGGATCGCTTCTGCCACTTCGTGCACAGCGTGCCCCGCGGCCATCTGGAGGAGGCGCTGCGCATCGCACGCTGGCAGGGAGCGGCGACGATCTACTTCACCGACCGCACGGATCGTGGCGGCCGCACCGACCCCTGGGAGACGATGCCCGGCTACTGGGACGAAATCGTCTCGCGTATCGGAACAGGTGTCTCGGAATGAAGAAGGCCGTGGCAGTGTTACGTGGAGAACAACTGTAGTGATTGACCGATCAACGGAGTCCCCGTGTCGCTGCCACCCCTGGTTGAGCCAGCTGCTGAGCTCACCGTAGACGAGGTCCGCAGGTACTCCCGCCACCTGATCATCCCCGACGTCGGGATGGACGGGCAGAAGCGGCTGAAGAACGCCAAGGTGCTGTGTGTGGGCGCCGGCGGCCTGGGCTCGCCGGCGCTGATGTACCTGGCCGCCGCGGGCGTGGGCACCCTCGGCATCGTGGAGTTCGACGAGGTCGACGAGTCGAACCTGCAGCGTCAGATCATCCACAGCCAGTCCGACATCGGCCGTTCCAAGGCCGAGTCCGCCCGTGACACCGTCAAGGGCATCAACCCGTACGTGGACGTGGTCCTTCACGAAGAGCGGCTCGAGGCCGAGAACGTGATGGACATCTTCAGCCAGTACGACCTGATCGTCGACGGCACGGACAACTTCGCCACCCGGTACCTGGTCAACGACGCCTGCGTGCTGCTGAACAAGCCGTACGTGTGGGGCTCGATCTACCGCTTCGACGGCCAGGCCTCCGTCTTCTGGTCCGAGCACGGCCCCTGCTACCGCTGCCTCTACCCGGAGCCCCCGCCCCCCGGCATGGTCCCCTCCTGCGCCGAGGGCGGCGTGCTCGGCGTGCTGTGCGCGTCCATCGGCTCCATCCAGGTCAACGAGGCCATCAAGCTCCTCGCGGGCATCGGCGAGCCGCTGGTCGGCCGCCTGATGATCTACGACGCCCTGGAGATGCAGTACCGCCAGGTCAAGGTCCGCAAGGACCCGAACTGCGCGGTCTGCGGCGAGAACCCGACCGTCACCGAACTCATCGACTACGAGGCCTTCTGCGGCGTCGTCTCCGAGGAGGCCCAGGAGGCGGCCGCCGGTTCGACGATCACTCCCAAGCAGCTCAAGGAGTGGATCGACGACGGCGAGAGCATCGAGATCATCGACGTCCGCGAGCCGAACGAGTACGAGATCGTCTCCATCCCGGGCGCCAAGCTGATCCCGAAGAACGAGTTCCTCATGGGCGCCGCCCTGGAGACCCTCCCGCAGGACAAGAAGATCGTCCTGCACTGCAAGACGGGTGTCCGCAGTGCGGAAGTCCTCGCGGTCCTGAAGTCCGCGGGCTTCTCCGACGCCGTCCATGTCGGCGGCGGCGTCATCGGCTGGGTCAACCAGATCGAACCCCACAAGCCGGTCTACTGAGCCGGTTCCCCGGTGCGGATGGCGGGGGCCTCGGGCGCGGACGGCGCCCGGGGCCCCGTCCGCGTCAGGGGCCCGGTCCTCGCCAGAACCCCCTCGCTCGTCAGGAGCAGACCGTGCCGTCTCTCGGTATCGTCCCGTCCAGCAGGTAGGTGTTCACTGCCGAGTCGACGCAGTCGCTGCCGTTGCCGTACGCCCCATGGCCCTCGCCCTTCCAGGTGAGTTCGATGCCGATGTCCTTGCCCAGACCGTCGGCCATTCTGCGGGCGCCCTCGTACGGCGTCGCTGGGTCGCCGGTGTTGCCGACCAGCAGGATCGGCGCCGCTCCCGGTGCACTGACCTGTGGGGTGTCGAACTGGCCGGGCACCGGCCAGTCATGGCACCAGCCGGCCGTGTCCCAGCCCAGGTAGTCCCCGAACACCGGCGAGAGCTGCTCGAACCGGGCCAGCCGCTGCTTCGTCTCGGAGAGGGTCGGCCGCTCCTTTTCGTCCAGGCACGAAATCGCCCGCTGGGCGTGGGACCTTGTGCCGTAGTGGCCCGAGGGGTCACGCTCGTTGTAGTCGCCCGCGAGCGCCAGCAGCGGTGAACCGTCGCCCCTCTCTGCAGAGTTGAGCGCGCCGGTCAGCCGCGGCCAGGTGGCCTTGCTGTACAGCGGCAGGATGATCCCGGTGACCGCGAGGCTCTCGGTCAGCTTCCGCCCGGACTCGGCCGGCAGTGGTCGCGCATCGATCCGCTTCAGAAGTGCTGCGATCTTCCGGGAGCCCTGTGCGGGGTCCTGGCCGGTGGATTTCAGGTAGTCGTCGAGGGCCCGTTGGAAGCCGCGGGTCTGGTTCTCGGCATGGCCCACCGTGTCCGCGGTCGGGTCGACCACCGCGTCGAGGATCATCCGCCCCACCCGCTGCGGGAACAAGTGGGCGTACACGCCGCCGAGTTCGGTGCCGTAGGAGATGCCGAAGTAGTGCAGCTTCTCGTCGCCGAGGACCTGGCGCATCAGGTCCATGTCGCGTGCGGTGTCGGTGGTGGACACATGAGCCAGCAGGTTTCCCGCGGCCTTCTGGCAGCCCTTCCCGAAGCCGGCGGCGTCCTGCAGGAACGCCTGCTCCTCCTGCGGCGTGTCCGGTGTGGCGTCCACGCCCTCGGCGGCCTCGATCTGCCGGTCGTCGCGGCAGCGGATGCCCTCGCTGGCGCCGACCCCGCGCGGGTCCCAGCTCACCAGGTCGTAGCGCTCATGGAGGTCCGCGGCGGTGTTCGCGTAGTACGGGAGCGTCGACACGCCCGAGCCGCCGGGGCCGCCGAAGTTGAACAGCAGCGAGCCGATGCGGTTCCCGCCCGTGGCCTGCGCGCGGATCAGCGCGAGGCCGATCGTCGCGCCGTCCGGCTCGGACCAGTCCAGCGGCACCTTGAGCGTTGCGCACCGCCACTCGCCGCTCGGTGCGGGGGAGCCTCCCGTGGCCTTGCAGCCTTGCCAGTCGAGGCGCTGGGAGGTGAGAGAGGCGGGCAGGTCTGTCGCCGGGACCGGCGGGGGAGCGGTGCTCGCCCCCTTGCCCTCGCCGCCCCCGCGTCCTTTTCCGCCGCCGCGCCCGTCGTCCGACGAGCCGCCGCCGCAGCCGGCCACCAGCAGCGCCGCGGCCACGACGGCCGTCCAGCGCAGGAATCGCCTCATACGCACCCCCCTCACAGGCCCCTCGCGTCGTGCCGCGCCGGGCGTTCAGGCCATGGTAGGTGCACCGGGCTGAGCCCGTTTCGGCCTGTGGATAACCTTCTGACCTGCGATTTCTTCACGGCGTTGGGGTGTTTCAGGAGCAGACCGCGCCGGCCTTCGGCGCCGTCCCGTCCAGCAGGTAGCCGTTCACCGCGCTCTGCACGCACTTGTTCTTGCTGTCGTACGCACCGTGCCCCTGGCCCTTGTACGTCAGCTCGACGGCGACGCCCTTGCCGAGTGCCTCGACCATCTTCTTCGCGCCCTCGTACGGGGTGGCCGGGTCGCCGGTGTTGCCGACGACGAGGATGGGCGCCGAGCCGGACGCGCTGACGTCGGGATGATCGGCGGCGCCTGGCACGGCCCAGTCGGTGCAGCTGACCATGCCCCAGGCCAGGTAGTCGCCGAACAGCGGGGAGGCGGCGCGGAACTCGGGCAGCTTCTGCTGGACGTAGTCGGCGGTGTAGCGGGGTTTCTCGTCGGCGCAGTTGATGGCGGTGTTCGCCGCGGTGATGTTGCTGTACTCGCCGTTCTCGCTACGGCCGTTCATCGAGTCGGACAGCAGCATCAGGATCTTGCCGTCGCCCTCGTAGGCCTGCTCCAGGCCCTCGGTGAGGTACTCCCAGAAATCCTTGGAGTACAGGGACTGTGCGATGCCGTTGGTCGCGGCGGTCTCGGTGAGCTGGCGCGGCGGGATGCCGGGAATCGGCTTGTTCTCCAGGCCGGTCAGCAGCTTCGCGATGCGGTTCTTCACATCCTGTGCGGTGCTGCCGATCGGGCATTCGGTGGTCTTCGAGGTGCAGTCCTGGGCGAAGTTGTCGAGCGCGAGCTGGAAGCCCTTGGCCTGTCCGAGCGCGCTCTGTTCGGGGTTCTGCGTGGGGTCCACGACGGCGTCGAGCACGGCCCGGCCGACGTTCTTGGGAAACAGGTGGGCGTACACGCCGCCGAGTTGGGTGCCGTAGGAGATGCCGAAGTAGTGCAGCTTGTCGTCGCCGAGGACCTGGCGCATCAGGTCCATGTCGCGGGCCGCGTCCGTGGTGGCCACGTGCGACAGGACCTTCTTGGAGTTCTTCTCACAGGCCGCGTTGAACTGCTTGGTGCGGTTCAGCAGCGCGGTGCGCTCGGCACTGTTGTCGGGGGTCGCGTCCTGCTGGAAGTACAGGTCCAGCTGCGAGTCGCTCTCGCACTCCACCGGCGCGCTGCGGCCGACCCCGCGCGGGTCGAAGCTGACCAGGTCGTAGCGGGTGCGCAGGGCGGCGTAGTCGTCGCTGAACGCGGGCAGCGTGCTGACGCCGCTGCCGCCGGGCCCGCCGAAGTTGAACACGAGCGAGCCGATCCGCTTGCTCGCGGGGCCGCTGGCCTTGGCGCGGATCAGGGCGATGCCGATCGTGTCGCCCTTCGGCCTGCTCCAGTCCAGAGGAGCCTTCATGGTGGCGCACTGCCATGTGCCGCCGCCCGGCAGCGGGGAGGGGGCGCTGCCGCCGCCCTCCGCCTCGGACGGGGCCGCGCAGTCCTTCCAGCCCAGCTTCTGCGCCGCCAGGTCGCCGTCCTTGGTGCCGTCGCCGCATCCGGCCAGCAGGGCGGACAGCAGCACGGCGGCGGCGGTCAGGGCGGAGGCGCGCAGCCGGGAGGGATTCGCCATGTCCCCATCGTGGGGGTGTGCACGCCGGTGCGCGCGGGGCGCGGGCCGTACGAGGTACGCCCACTGCTGCCGTGAGAAGGCGCGCACCGCTGCCCTGAGCAGGCGCGCGCACCTTCTGCCACGACCAGGCGCGCACCTCCTGGCACGACCTGGCGCATGCGCCCCCTGTCATGGGGATGGGCGCGCGCCCCTGCCTACAGGGCTCCCTTGCGGGTGAGGTGGTTGAAGGCCAGCCAGCCCGGGAGCACCGGCAGCCACAGTGTCAGCAGGCGGTACAGCAGCACGGCCGGGGCGGCGACTTCCTTGGGCAGGCCGAAGGCGATCAGACCGAGCGTGAGGCTCGCCTCCACCGCGCCCACGCCGCCCGGGGTGGGAGCCGCGGACCCGAGCGCGTTGCCGGCCAGGAAGACGACGGCGACGCTGGCGATGCTGAGTGAGGTCGTGCCGTCGCCGAAGGCCCGGATGGAGGCGTCCAGGCACATCACGAAGCAGGCCGTCAGCAGGAGCATGCCGCCGATGCCGGTGACGAGCTTCTGCGGCCGTTGCAGTACGTCGAGCATGCGCGGTACGACCCCGGCGAACAGTGACCTCACGCGCGTGACGACGAATTTCCGCAGGAACGGCACCGAGGTCACCACGAGCACCAGCACCGCCACCGTCAGCAGACCCGCGATGACCGTACGGGAAGGCGACAGCGACGGCGTCTTCTCGGTGCCGGTCAGATAGCCGAACGACAACAGCATCAGGATGTGGCAGCCGAGCCCGAACAGCTGCGACGCGCCGACGCTCGCCACCGCGAGCCCCGGGCGCACGCCGGTGCGCTGCAGGAAGCGCGTGTTGAGGGCCACACCACCGACCGCGGCCGGCGCCACGATCTTCACGAAGGACCCGGCGACCTGCGCCGCCGCCGTCCGCAGGAACGGCACCCGCTCCGGCACGAACCCCAGCAGCGCCATCGCGGCGGCGACGTAGCTGAGCGCGGAGAACAGCACCGCGGCGATCACCCAGCCCCACTGGGCCTGCGCGAACAGCGTGCCGAACTCGATGTGGGTGAGCTGGGTCAGCAGGTAGTACGCGCCGATCGCACCCGCGATGAAGCTGATGAGCGTGCGCGGCCGCACCCGCTCCAGCCGGGCCGGCTCCACGGGGGCCTGCGGCCTGATTCGCAGCACCTCGTGCCGGATCTGGGTGAGCAGGTCCTCCTCGCGGGCCTCTTCGAGGGCTTCGTCCATGGCCTGGCGCTCCGCGCGCTGCTCGGCGCGGACCGTCTGCTTGTCGGGCTTTTCGAGGGCGGGCCGGCTGGTCTCGGAGGCCTCCTCCGGACGGGCCTGCTTGGCCTGCCGCGACGCCTCCAGGACCGCTTCGCGTTCGCGTTGGGCGCGTTCCCGGGCCAGTCGGCGCAATGTCGCGCGCGTGGCGCGCGTCAGTGCGATCGGCTGGAGCATCGGCAGACAGTCGGCGACGGCGTCGGGGCCGAGCACGCCGACCGCCGAGGCCACCGCCCGCTCGGCACCCACCCGCAGGCCGAGCGTCGTGACCAGCTGTGCCACGTCCATGCGCAGCAGCAGCTCGCCGGCCGCGATCTCGCCGCCACGCAGCTCGGTGAGGATCACCCTGCCGGAACGATCCACCAGAATCGCGTCACCCGCGAGCCTGCGGTGCGCGATGCGCCGCGACTGCAGCGCCTGCACCTGGTGCCAGGTGTTGCGCAGCAGCTCGTCGGTGATGTCCTCGTCGGACAGCGAGTCCAGCGTGCGCCCGCCGGTGTGCTCGTAGACGAGCATCACGGCGTCGGGGCCGAGTTCGGAGGTGGCGATCAGCTTGGGCGCGTGGGCGCCGGCCGCGATCGCCGCGTACGCCAGCAGCGCCTCCTGTTCGAGCGCCTGGCGCAGCGACTGGAGGCTGGAGCGGGTGGCGAAACCGCGCAGGGTGAGATTGCGCCACGCGCGGTAGAAGAAGCCCTGGGCCTGCTGTTCCCGGTCCACGACCGTGACGTCCAGCGGCGGGCCGTCCTCCAGGGTGACGAAGTAGCGCCGGCCGCGGTCGCCGTTCTCCGTCTCCACGGCCTCCTCGCGGGCCGCGCTGACGGGGTGGAAGCCGACATGGCGCAGGCCCGCCATCAGGGTCTGCCCGGTGGGGCGGACGTTGGGGGAGCCGACCGCGTAGAGCGTGCCGTAGGCGACGGTCCAGCCGATCAGCACCGTCAGGATGATCGAGAACGGGGTCGTGTAGCCCGTGACCAGCATCGAGAACGCGTCGAGCAGCAGCACGATCCACAGCACCGCTCGCCATCTCGGTCTGCGGGACATGCCGACGGCCGTCATATAGGCGATGACGGGTGCCAGATAGCCGTGCACGGGGTCGGTCAGGACGTGGATGTCGCCCGGCGAGGGCTGGGTGAGCGCCTCCTGGATCGAGTCCGGGGCGGCTCTTGCGACCCACAGGTCGGTCGCGAGGGTCACTCCGTGGGCGAGAACGGCCGCGAGGACGCCGTCGGCGATGCGCAGTCCGTCTCGTTTGATCAGCCGTTCGATCGCGAAGGCGACCGGGACGAGCAGGATCGCGATGCTGGAGGCCAGTCCGGCGAACCTGATCAGCAGGTCGGGGGCCTGTCCGGTGCCCTTGTTGATGTCCTGTTCGAGGCCCGAGGTGGTGCCGTGCGCGAACGCGGCGATCGCGAGCAGTACGACGATGGCGAGCAGGCCCACCAGGCACCGCATGAGATCGGAAGGGCGGTGCACGCGCGCGGGGAGCAGCGGTTCGTCGCCCTCCACGGCCTCGGCGTGCGGATCGTCGTCCGCGCCCGGACCGTGATCAGGGGGCTTGTTCTCCTGGACGTGCGCCCCCTCGGTCTCGTCGTGGTCGTGCTCAGGGCTGTCGTGCCCACGTGGACCGGTGTCTTCCCGCCGCGTGTCGCCGCCTGTGCCCGGGCCGTCGGCGGTGTCGGGGCGCGCGGCGGCGTCAGGGGTGCCGGCTCCGCCCTCGGGGTGCACGCCCTGCTGCTTCATGGTCTCTTCTTGGTCTCGTATCACCAGTCACCGCCCGCACGATGGTGGCATGTCCCACCGACACACGCGGCCATCAGGGTGCGGATGCGCGGGCGCACAGTCTGCCGGAAGCGCCGTTCCGGGGCGAGAGGGCCGTATGTCGCGGTCCGCGCCGCGATGTCGGTGGGGTGCGGCAGGATGGGACGAATGAGCGAGCAGAGCCCTGCCGAGGACACCCGCGAGGAGTACGCGGACGCGCTGCCGGAGTACGCCGAGCGGGTCCTCGACGTGGCGGAGCGCATTCCGCCGGGGCGGGTCATGACATACGGCGATGTCGCCGAGTGGCTCGAGGAGGGCGGTCCGCGCCAGGTCGGCCGGGTGATGGCCCTCTACGGAGGCGCAGTCCCGTGGTGGCGCGTCGTACGAGCCGACGGGGTGCTGCTGCCCGGTCACGAGCTGAGAGCGCTCACCCACTACCGCACCGAGGGCACGCCGCTGAAGACGGCGGCCAGCAGTGCCGAGGGCCATCTGCCGCGACTCGACATGCGGCGGGCCCGTTGGGACGGCGGGGCGGGCGCGGAAGGTCACACCTGACAGCTTCCGCCATCGGATGCCCTCGGGGAGAGCCCGTGGCCCGTACGGGTGACATCGGGGACGTCCGTGGCATGACGTACGTTCGTGAGGTGTGGGATGCGCGTGGCGCGAGCGTCGTGAGGTAAGAAGCGGAAGCCCCGCTTCCGTCCGGTGCGGCGGCGTAGCGTCGGCGGCACGTGTCCCCCTCACCCCGCGGCCACCGTCACGCACGCGTGACCGCCCGCCCACCAGCACAACCACCAGGACCGGCCAACCACGTGAGCTCCTCTTCCTCCACCAGGCGCCTGCCGCACCCCCCGGTGCGGCAGGGGGGCCGTGGCGCTTACCGACTGGTCCGTACCCCGCCGGCCGCCATGGACCCCCCTCCTGTGGACGCGGCGCAGCGCACCGTGGTTGATCACCGGAGCGGACCCCTCCTTGTCCTCGCCGGTCCCGGCACCGGCAAGACCACCACCCTCGTCGAGTCCGTCGCCGCGCGGATCGCCCGCGGCGCCGACCCCGAACGCATCCTGGTGCTGACATTCAGCCGCAAGGCCGCCGTCGACCTGCGCGACCGCATGGCCCTGCGCATGGGCGCCGCCCGCGCCCCCCGGGCCACCACGTTCCACTCGTACTGCTACGCCCTGGTGCGCGCCCACCAGGACAGCGGCCTGTTCGCCGAGCCGCTGCGCCTGCTCTCCGGCCCCGAGCAGGACGTCGCCGTCCGCGAGCTGCTCGCCGGACACCCCGAGCTGGAGCGGCTCGGGCTCACCCCTGTGCGCTGGCCGGACGAGCTGCGCGCCTGCCTGACCACGCGCGGCTTCGCCGACGAGGTCCGCGCGGTCCTCGCCCGCAGCCGCGAGCTGGGCCTCGGCCCCGATGCCCTGGACGCCTTCGCCCGCCGTATCGGCCGCCCCGACTGGCGCGCCGCCGCCGCGTTCCTCGCCGAGTATCTCGACGTGCTCGACCTGCACGGCGTGATCGACTACGCCGAACTGGTCCACCGCGCGGTCCTGCTCGCCCGCCGCCCCGAGACCGCCGCACGACTCGCCGCCCAGTACGACGCCGTGTACGTCGACGAGTACCAGGACACCGACCCCGCCCAGGTACGGCTCCTGCACGCGCTGGCCGGCGGCGGACGCACCCTGGTCGCCTTCGGCGACCCCGACCAGTCGATCTACGCCTTCCGTGGTGCCGACGTGAACGGCATCCTCGACTTCCCGGCGGCCTTCCCGCGCCCGGACGGCCGCTCCGCTCCCGTCCAGGTGCTGCGCACCTCCCGCCGCTCTGGCGCCGCCCTGCTGGCCGCCACCCGCCTGATCACGCAGCGCATGCCGCTGCCCCGGCTGCCCGCCGACAAGGCCCGCGCCCACCGCGAGCCGGTCGCCGTACGGGACGGGGGCCGCGTCGAGGTCTACACGTACCCGACGGCTGGTACGGAATTGGACAACATCGCGGACATTCTGCGCCGCGCGCACCTGGAGGACGGCATCGCGTGGAGCGACATGGCCGTCCTCGTCCGGGCCGGATCCCGCACCCTGCCGACGCTCCGCCGCGCCCTCACCGCGGCCGGCGTCCCGCTGGACATAGACGGCGACGACCTGCCTCTGCGCCACGAGCCCGCGGTGGCCCCCCTGCTGACGGCCCTGCGCGCGGTGGCCACTGCGGAGGCCCGCAGGCACGAGGAGAGCGCAGGCGCGCTCGCCTCAAACGCGGGCGCGCTCGACTCATCTGAGGAAGTCATCCCTTCCGGGGCACTTGAGAGAACCACCACCTCCGAAGAGGCTGCCGCCGCGGACGCCGTTCCCGAGGATGCCGCCCCTCAAGACGCCGCAGAGCCGGTCCCGGACACCTCCTGGCTCGACACCGAGACCGCGCTCACCCTGCTCGCCTCCCCCCTCGCCGGCATGGACCCGGCCGATCTGCGCCGCCTCGGGCGCGCCCTGCGCGAGGAGGAGCGCGCGGCGGGCAACCCGTTGCCGCCCCCCTCCGACGCGCTGCTCGCGCAGGCGCTCGCCGAACCCGAGCGCCTGGCCGTGCACGACCCGGCGTACGCGCGCGGGGCGCAGCGCCTCGGCGCGCTGCTCCGCACGGCCCGCCGGTGCCTGGCCGGCGGCGGTACGGCCGAGGAGGCGCTGTGGGAGCTGTGGCAGGGCACGCCGTGGCCCGCGCGTCTGGAGCGGGCCGCCCGGCGCGGCGGCGCGGCCGGCCGCAACGCTGACCGGGACCTGGACGCCGTGTGCGCGCTGTTCGCCACCGCCGCCCGCGCGGAGGAACGCACCGGAGGCCGTGGCGCCCTGAACTTCCTGGCGGAGACCGAGGCCGAGGACATCGCCGCCGACACGCTCACGCGCCGCGCGGTACGCCCGGACGCCGTCCGCCTGATGACCGCGCACCGCTCCAAGGGCCTTCAGTGGCGGCTGGTCGTCGTCGCCGGCGTCCAGGAGGGCCTGTGGCCCGACCTGCGCCGCCGCGGCTCCCTCCTGGAGGCCGACCGCATCGGCAGGGACGGACTCGCCGAACCGCTCACTCCGGGGGCGCTGCTCACCGAGGAGCGCCGCCTGTTCTACGTCGCCGCCACGCGCGCGTGCGAACGCCTCGTCGTGACCGCTGTGAAGGCGCCTGCCGACGACGGTGACCAGCCCTCCCGCTTCCTGACCGAACTCGGCGTCGAACCCCGGGACGTCACCGGCCGCCCCCGGCGCCCGCTGTCCGTGGCCGCGCTCGTCGCCGAGCTGCGCGCCACCACGGTCGACCCGCGCGCGTCCGCCGCGCTGCGGGAGGCCGCCGCCCGCCGGCTGGCCCGGCTCGCCGC
Source organism: Streptomyces sp. NPDC052101 (assembly GCF_040680235.1). Classification (NCBI taxonomy): domain Bacteria; kingdom Bacillati; phylum Actinomycetota; class Actinomycetes; order Kitasatosporales; family Streptomycetaceae; genus Streptomyces; species Streptomyces sp. NPDC052101. The sequence continues at coordinate 150,817 of NZ_JBFAWH010000015.1, read as the reverse complement.
CCTCGCCGACGAGGACGGCCGCCCGCTGGTGCCGTCCGCGCACCCCTACCGCTGGTGGGGCATGTACGACCCGACCGAGAGCAAGGTGCCGCTGCGTCACCGCGACCGTCCGGTCGTGCTCTCCGGCAGCGCCCTCGACCAGCTCGCCAACACCTGTGCGCTGCAGTGGTTCCTGGGGCGCGAGGTGAAGGCCGACGCCCCGGCCACGACCGCGCAGGGCTTCGGCAACGTCGTCCACGTCCTCGCCGACGAGGTCGCCTCCGGCCGTACCCCGGCCGACCTCGACGTCCTGATGGAACGGCTGGACTCGGTGTGGAACGCGCTCGCCTTCGACGCGCCCTGGAAGTCGCAGCAGGAGAAGGACAACGCGCGCGTGGCGCTCGAACGCTTCCTGAACTGGCATGTGCTGGACCGCACCGGGCGCACCCCGGTGGCGAGCGAGCAGGACTTCGACGTCACCCTCGGGGCGGGCGACTACGAGGTGCGCATTCGCGGTCAGATGGACCGCGTGGAGGCGGACGGCGAGGGCCGTGCCTACGTGGTCGACTTCAAGACCGGCAAGCAGGCTCCCAGCGCCGCCGAGGTGGCCCGCCACCCCCAGCTCGCCGTCTACCAGCTCGCCGTTCACGAGGGCGCCGTCGACGAGGCCTTCGACGGCGTACGTCCCGAACCAGGCGGCGCGGACCTGGTGCATCTCAGGCAGGGCGCCGCCAAGCGCGACGGAGGCGACGTTCTGCCCAAGGTGCAGACCCAGGAGCCGCTGTCGGGGGAGTGGGTCGGCGAGCTGCTGGCCACGGCCGCCGGCAAGGTCCTCGACGAGCGGTTCGCGCCGAACACCGGCCAGCACTGCACGCACTGCGCGTTCCGCGCCTCCTGCAGCGCCCGGCCGGAGGGGCGGCACGTGGTCGAGTGAGCCACCGGCAGGTGCCGAGTGACGTACGGCACCACAGCCGCTGACCTGCGCTTCTGCCACCCCGGACGGCCGATGTGGGCTCGGCTGTCAGTCCTCGCCGCTAGCCTTTTCCGACATGCCCGCCCGTATCACCGACCCCGAGCAGCTCAAAGAGCTTCTCGGCATCCCGTTCACCCCGGAGCAGACGGCCTGTATCACCGCGCCGCCCGCCCCGCAGGTGATCGTGGCCGGAGCCGGATCGGGCAAGACCACCGTGATGGCCGCGCGCGTGGTCTGGCTGGTCGGCACCGGCCAGGTCGCCCCCGAACAGGTCCTCGGCCTGACCTTCACCAACAAGGCCGCCGGTGAGCTGGCCGAACGCGTCCGCAAGGCACTGATCAAGGCCGGCGTCACCGACCCCGACGCCATCGATCCGGACAACCCGCCCGGCGAGCCGGTCATCTCGACGTACCACGCCTTCGCCGGCCGGCTGCTCACCGACCACGGCCTGCGCCTCGGCCTGGAGCCCACGTCACGGCTGCTCGCCGACGCCACCCGCTACCAGCTCGCCGCGCGCGTGCTGCGCGAGGCCCCCGGCCCCTACCCCGCGCTGACCCGCTCCTTCGCCGATCTCGTCAGCGATCTGCTGGCCCTCGACTCCGAACTCGCCGAACACCTCGTCGACCCCGAGGAGCTGCGCGCCTGGGACGCGGACCTGCTGCGCACCCTCCAGAACGCCAAGCTCACCAACGCCGACCTGCGCAAGGTGCCCGAGACGGCCGCCGCCCGCCGTGAACTGGCCGACCTCGTCCGGCGCTACCGGGCCGCCAAACGCGAGCGCGACCTGCTCGACTTCGGCGACCAGATCGCCCTGTCCGCCCGGCTCGCCGGTATCCCCGAGGTGGGCCGGCTGCTGCGCGAGGAGTTCCGCGTGGTGCTCCTGGACGAGTACCAGGACACCTCCGTGGCCCAACGCGTCCTGCTGGCAGGCCTGTTCGGCGGTGATACGGGCCATTCGGTGACCGCGGTCGGCGACCCCTGCCAGGCCATCTACGGCTGGCGTGGTGCCTCCGTCGCCAACCTGGACGACTTCCCCGCGCACTTCGCGCACGCCGACGGCCGCCCCGCCACCCGGCAGGCGCTCAGCGAGAACCGCCGCAGCGGCGGCCGCCTCCTCGACCTCGCCAACGGGCTCGCCGAGCCGCTGCGCGCCATGCACGCGGGCGTGGAGGCCCTCCGCCCGGCTTCCGGCGCCGAGTACGACGGCACGGTCCGCTGCGCCCTGCTGCCCACCCACGCCGAGGAGATCGACTGGATCGCCGACTCTCTCGCCCACCTCGTGCACACCGGCACGGCCCCCGGTGAGATCGCCGTACTGTGCCGCACGGCGACCGACTTCGCCGAGATCCAGGGCGCCCTCGTGGCCCGCGACATCCCCGTCGAGGTGGTCGGCCTGTCCGGGCTGCTGCACCTCCCCGAGGTCGCCGACCTCGTCGCCGTCTGCGAGGTGCTCCAGGATCCCGGCGCGAACGCCTCCCTGGTGCGGCTGCTGACCGGCCCGCGCTGGCGCATCGGCCCCCGCGACCTCGCCCTGCTGGGCCGCCGCGCCCGCCTGCTGGTCGCCCACGCGCGCGTGGACGACACCGACGACCCGGACCGCCGGCTCGCCGCCGCCGTCGAAGGGGTCGACCCGGCCGAGGTGATATCGCTCGCGGACGCCCTCGACACCTTCCTGGAAACGCCCATGGACGGCGAGGGGGATGACGACGGGCTGCCGTTCTCGCCGGACGCGCGCGTGCGCTTCGCACGCCTGGCCGCCGAGCTGCGCGACCTGCGCCGCGCGCTGTCCGACCCGCTGATGGACGTCCTGCACCGCGTCCTCGCCGTCACCGGCCTGGAAGTGGAGCTGTCGGCGTCCCCGCACGCCCTGGCCGCCCGCCGCCGCGAGACCCTGTCCAACTTCCTGGACGTCGCCGCGTCCTTCGCGGCGAGCGACGCCGAGGCCACCCTGCTCGCCTTCCTCGGCTTCCTGCGCACCGCCGCGCAGTACGAGAAGGGCCTCGACAACGCGCTGCCCGGCGGCGAGAACACCGTCAAGGTGCTCACCGCCCACAAGTCCAAGGGCCTGGAGTGGGACGTCGTGGCCGTGCCCGGACTCGTCAGGGGCACGTTCCCCAGCGCACAGGGCCGCGAGAAGTGGACCGCGCAGGCCAAGGTGGTGCCGCACGCCCTGCGCGGCGACACCGACACGCTGCCCGACGTCGACGGCTGGGACGCGCGCGGCATGAAGGCCTTCCACGAGGCCATGAAGGACCACCAGCACACCGAGGAGCTGCGCCTCGGCTATGTCACCTTCACCCGCCCTCGCTCCCTGCTGCTCGGCTCGGGCCACTGGTGGGGGCCCAGCCAGAAGAAGCCGCGCGGCCCCTCCGACTTCCTCAAGGCCCTGCACGACCACTGTGCCGCCGGACACGGCGAGATCGAGGCGTGGGCCGAGGAGCCCGCCGAGGACGCGGAGAACCCCGCCCTGCACACGGCCGCCGCCGACGAGGTGTGGCCGCTCCCGCTGGACCCCGCCGCCCTGACCCGCCGCCGCGCGGCCGCCGAGACCGTTCTCGCCCACCTGGACGCCCTCGCCGCCGAGGACACCGGCCGGCCGCCGGCCGCCCACGACCCCGCCGCCCTCGACGACCCTGACTGGCCCGCGCCCCCGGGCGACACCCCCTACGGCGACGAGGCGTACGACGAGCCCGACGCGGACTTCCCGTACGACCACGGTCACGACGCGGACTTCCCGTACGACGAGGACCCCTTCCGCGACGAGGAACCGTACGACGACGGCCGCCCCTTCGGCGACGAGGAACCGCCGTACGACGCGAACGCCCTCACCCAGGACACCCTCGGCCAGGACACCCTCGGCCAGGACGACCCCGCCTCGGACGCGCCCGCCGACTGGGACACCTGGAGCGCCGACCGGCCCACGGTCCCGCACCAGGCCCCCGCCCCGCGGCACCGCCCCCGCCCCGCCGAACCGCAGCACCCCACCGACCTCACCCCCGAGGAAGCCCGCACCATCGCCTCCTGGGACCGTGACCTCGACGCGCTCACCGGAGAGCTGCTGCGCGCCCGGCAGGCCGTCACCGACGTGCCGCTGCCCGCCACACTGACCGCGTCCCAGCTGATGCGCCTGGCGGAGGACCCGGACGGGCTCGCGCAGGAACTCGCGCGCCCCATGCCGCGCCCCCCGCAACCGGCCGCGCGCCGGGGCACCCGATTCCACGCGTGGGTGGAAGCCCGTTTCGAGGAAATGACACTGCCCCTGCTGGAACCGGACGAGCTGCCCGGCAGCGACGCAGAGATCGCGGACGAACACGACCTGGAAGCCCTGAAGGAGGCCTTCGAACGCAGCGACTACGCCCGGCGCACCCCCTACCGGGTCGAGGCCCCCTTCCAGCTCACCCTCGCCGGCCGCGTCGTACGGGGCCGTATAGACGCTGTCTACAAGCACGGCGACGGCGACGCGGCGACGTACGAGATCGTCGACTGGAAGACCGGCCGCACCGGCACCGCCGACCCGCTCCAGCTCGCCGTGTACCGGCTCGCCTGGGCCGAGCAGCAGGGCGTGCCGCCCGAGTCGGTCACGGCCGCCTTCCTGTACGTCCGCAGCGGCGAGGTCGTACGACCGACGGACCTGCCGGACCGGGCCGCTCTGGAACGGCTCCTCACGGAAGACTCCGAAGTGGCACACCAGACACCCTGAGTGTGACGAACCGCCCGCCGAGGTTGTCGGTGCGGGCCGATAGGCTCGTGAGCATGAGCCAGACCCCGGACAGCGCCGTCCGCACGTACATCGAGCAGCACCGCGCCGCCTTCCTCGACGACCTCGCGGCATGGCTGCGCATCCCCTCCGTGTCGGCCCAGCCCGACCACGCGCCCGACGTACGCCGCAGCGCCGACTGGCTCGCCGCCAAGCTCAAGGAGACCGGCTTCACGACCGTCGAGGTCTGGCAGACCCCGGGCGCCCCGGCCGTCTTCGCCGAGTGGCCCTCGGACGACCCCGAGGCGCCCACCGTCCTCGTCTACGGCCATCACGACGTGCAGCCCGCCGCCCGTGAGGACGGCTGGGACAGCGACCCCTTCGAGCCGGTCGTCCGCGGAAACCGCCTCTACGCGCGCGGGGCGGCCGACGACAAGGGCCAGGTGTTCTTCCACACACTCGGCGTCCGCGCCCACCTCGTCGCCACCGGTCGCACCGCCCCCGCGGTCCACCTGAAGCTGCTGATCGAGGGCGAGGAGGAGTCCGGCTCCCCGCACTTCCGGGGCCTGGTGGAGGAGCGGGCCGGGCGGCTCGCCGCCGACGCCGTGATCGTCTCCGACACCGGCATGTGGTCCGAGGACACCCCGACCGTCTGCACCGGCATGCGCGGCCTCGCCGAGTGCGAGATCCGGCTGTACGGCCCCGACCAGGACATCCACTCCGGCTCATTCGGCGGCGCCGTACCCAACCCGGCCACCGCGGCCGCCCGCCTGGTCGCCGCCCTGCACGACGAGCACGCACGCGTGGCGATCCCCGGCTTCTACGACGGCATCGTGGAGCTGACCGAGCACGAGCGCGAGCTGTTCGCCGAGCTGCCCTTCGACGAGCAGCGCTGGCTCGGCACCGCCAAGTCCCGCGCCACCCACGGCGAGGCCGGCTTCAGCACCCTCGAACGCATCTGGGCCCGCCCCACCGCCGAGGTCAACGGCATCGGCGGCGGCTACCAGGGCCCGGGCAGCAAGACGATCATCCCGTCCTCGGCCATGGTGAAGCTGTCCTTCCGGATGGTCGCGGGCCAGGAGCCCGAGCACATCGAGAAAGCCGTGCGCGCCTGGGCCGAGGAGCAGGCGCCCGCCGGGATCCGGCACGAGATCAGCTTCGGCGCGGCCACGCGCCCGTGCCTGACCCCGCTCGACCACCCCGCGCTGCAGTCCGTGGCCCGCGCCATGGGCCGCGCCTTCGAAAAGCCGATCCGCTTCACCCGCGAGGGCGGCTCCGGACCCGCCGCCGACCTCCAGGAAGTCCTCGGCGCCCCCGTGCTCTTCCTGGGCATCTCCGTCCCCTCCGACGGCTGGCACGCCCCCGATGAAAAGGTCGAGCTGGACCTCCTCCTCAAGGGCGTCGAGACCAGCGCCTACCTGTGGGGTGACCTGGCCGAGCATTGGCGTCCCACGCCCTGACCGGCAGGCGCCGTACGGAAGGGCACGGCGCGCGGGGCACACTGGACGGACCGCCCCGCCCGCCCCGACCCGCCCGGCCCGGTGCCTCCCGCCGTACGTCCTGCCGAACCGCCCGTCGAACGAACCGCTGCACTGGGGGAGTTGGAAGCACCCGTGACCACCTGGACCGACGACACAGCCGATCGACCCATCTCGCTGACCGCCCCGAGCGGCATCGACCGCGCCGCCCACCACCGGCTCGACGAGGCCTGGCTCGCGGCGGCGTGGAGCCACCCCACGACCCGCTGCTTCGTGGTCTCCGGCGGCCAGGTACTCATCGACGAGACACCGGACGGCCGGACCGAACTCGTCATGACCCCTTCCTTCGAGGCCCCGCTCACCGAGGCGCACCGCTACTTCCTCGGCATCGACGACGAGGGCGTCAGCTACTTCGCGTTGCAGAAGGACTCGCTGCCCGGCCGCATCGACCAGTCGGCGCGCCCCGCGGGGCTGCGGGAGGCGGGCCTGCTGCTCTCACCGCGCGACGCCGGGCTCATGGTGCACGCGGTCGGCCTGGAGAACTGGCAGCGCACCCACCGCTTCTGCTCCCGCTGCGGCGAGCGCACGGTCATCGCCGCCGCCGGCCACATCCGCCGCTGCCCGGCCTGCGGCGCCGAGCACTACCCGCGCACCGACCCGGCCGTGATCATGGCGGTGACCGACGCGGACGACCGCATCCTGCTCGGCCGCCAGGTCCACTGGCCCGAGGGCCGCTTCTCCACGCTCGCCGGTTTCGTCGAACCCGGCGAGTCCATCGAGCAGGCCGTGCGCCGCGAGGTCGCCGAGGAGGTCGGCGTGACCGTCGGTCCCGTGGAGTACATGGCCAGCCAGCCCTGGCCGTTCCCGTCGAGCCTGATGCTCGGCTTCACCGCCCGCGCCACCTCCACCGAGATCGACGTCGACGGCGACGAGATCCACGAGGCCCGCTGGTTCTCCCGCGAGGAACTCCACGAGGCCTTCGAGTCCGGCGAGGTGCTGCCGCCCTACGGCATCTCCATCGCCGCCCGCCTGATCGAGAGGTGGTACGGCAAGCCGCTTCCGACGCGCAGCTTCGTCTGAGGCGGCCCGGGTGGCGGGCGACCCGTACTGGAACCACAACGTCCACTACCACCGGGCCGTGCTGGCCGCCGTACCCGACGGCTGCCGCACGGCCCTGGACGTCGGCTGCGGCGACGGCCTCCTGGCCCGCAAGCTCGCGACCAGGGCGGCAACGGTCACCGGCGTGGACCGCTCGCCGGAAATGATCCGCCAAGCCCGCACCCGGCAGCCCGCGAATGTCACCTACGTGGAGGCCGACTACCTGGACAGCGCCGTGCTGCCTGAGGGGGCCTATGCGTTCGTCAGCGCGGTCGCGGTCGTGCACCACACCCGGTTCGAGGACGCGATCAGAGCCCTGACCAGGCTGGTCGCGCCCGGCGGCCGACTGGTCGTGGTCGGCCTCGCGTACAACCACACCGTGCTCGACTGGCTGATCAGCGGCTGCGGGCTGCCCGTGAGCAGGCTGCTCACGCGACTGCGTGGCGGCAAGCGCGGCCCGGCCGGCATGCCCGTGGAGGACTCGACCATGCACTGGGCCGAGGTCCGCGAGGCCGCCCACCGCCTGCTGCCCGACTCCCGCTTCCGCCGTCGGCTGCTGTGGCGCTACGTGGTGGTGTGGGACAAGACACGGCAGGGCGGCCCCTGAGGGATCAGGGGCCGCCCTGCCGTGGTCACCGCGGAAACCCGCGGAGCGTCACGCGGCGAGCTTCTGCTTCACCTGGGCCAGCGACGGGTTCGTCAGCGTCGTACCGTCCTCGAAGAGCACGGTCGGCACCGTCTGGTTTCCGCCGTTCGCCTTCTCCACGAAGGTGGCGGACTCGGGGTCCTGCTCGATGTTGATCTCGGTGTAGGCGATGCCCTCCCGGTCCAGCTGGCTCTTCAGCCGCCGGCAGTAGCCGCACCAAGTCGTGCTGTACATCGTCACAGTGCCCTGCATGTCTCTCGCGCTCCTCAGGCAGCTCGAAAACGTCGTCCGGGGAAAGAACGTACGCGACCCGTCCGACATTCCCGCCCGGGGTATCCACAGGTGGCTGTGACACCTGCCGCATTCGTACGACTATCGGTGCCCGCCTGTGGACAACCGACACGGCGGTCCCAGGCGACCTGGCAGCATGGCGGTGTGACAGCAGCAACGCACTCCACCCTCTTCCCGCAGGCACCGGACTCGGCCGACGCGGTGCTCGAAGGGCTCGACCCCGAGCAGCGCGCGGTCGCCACCGCCCTGCACGGCCCGGTGTGCGTCCTGGCCGGAGCGGGCACCGGCAAGACCCGGGCGATCACGCACCGCATCGCCTACGGAGTGCGCGCCGGCATCCTCCAGCCGTCCAGCGTGCTCGCCGTCACCTTCACCAACCGCGCCGCCGGGGAGATGCGCGGCCGCCTGCGCCAGCTCGGTGCGCAGGGCGTCCAGGCCCGCACCTTCCACTCCGCCGCCCTGCGTCAGCTGCAGTACTTCTGGCCGAAAGCAATTGGTGGCGGCATGCCTCGGCTCATCGACCGCAAGATCCAGCTCGTCGCCGACGCGGCCGCGACCCTCGGCACCCGTCTCGACCGGGGCGAGCTGCGAGACGTCACCGCCGAGATCGAATGGTCCAAGGTCACCCAGACCATCCCCGCCGAGTACCCGTACGCGGCTGCGAAGGCCGGCCGCGAGGCCCCACGCGACCCGGCCGAGATCGCCCACCTCTACGCCGCCTACGAAGACCTCAAGCGCGCCCGCGCGGTGATCGACTTCGAGGACGTCCTGCTGCTGACCGTCGCCATCCTGCAGGACCGGCACGACATCGCCGAACAGGTCCGCGCCCAGTACCAGCACTTCGTCGTCGACGAGTACCAGGACGTCAGCCCGCTGCAGCAGCGGCTGCTGGAGCTGTGGCTCGGCGACCGCGACAACCTGTGCGTCGTCGGCGACGCCAGCCAGACCATCTACTCGTTCACGGGAGCAACGCCCGACCACCTCCTCGACTTCCGCACCAGGCACCCCGGCGCCACCGTCGTCAAACTCGTCCGCGACTACCGCTCCACCCCCCAGGTGGTCCACCTCGCCAACGGCCTGCTCGCCCAGGCCCGCGGCCGCGCCGCCGACCACCGGCTGGAACTGGTCTCCCAGCGCGCCCCCGGCCCCGAGCCGGTCTACACCGAGTGCGCAGACGAGCCCGCCGAGGCCGAAGGCGCCGCCCGCCGCATCCGCGAGCTGATCGACGCGGGCGTCCCGGCCGCCGAGATCGCCGTCCTGTTCCGTACGAACGCCCAGTCCGAGACCTACGAGCAGGCTCTCGCCGACGCCGGCGTCCCCTACCAGTTGCGCGGCGCCGAGCGCTTCTTCGACCGGCCCGAGGTACGCAAGGCCGGCACCGCCCTGCGCGGCGCGGCCCGCTTCGGCGGCAACGACTCCCTGCTCGACGAAGCCGTGGATCTCCCCTCCCAGGTGCGTGCCGTGCTGTCCGGTGAGGGCTGGACCACCGAGCCCCCGGCCGGCTCCGGCGCCGTCAGAGAGCGCTGGGAGTCCATCGCCGCCCTGGTCAACCTCGCCCACGACCTCGCCGCCGCCAAGCCCGGCGCCACCCTCGGCGACTTCGTCGCGGAACTGGACGAGCGGGCGGGTGCCCAGCACGCCCCGACCGTCCAGGGCGTCACCCTCGCCTCCCTGCACGCCGCCAAGGGCTTGGAGTGGGACGCCGTCTTCGTCGTCGGCATCGCCGAGGGCATGCTGCCCATCACCTATGCCAGGACCGACGAGCAGATCGAGGAAGAGCGCCGCCTCCTCTACGTCGGCGTCACCCGCGCACGAGAACGGCTCCAGGTCTCCTGGGCCCTGTCCCGCTCGCCGGGCGGCCGCCCCAGCCGCCGGCCGAGCCGCTTCCTCGACGGACTGCGCCCCGGCACCACCCCCACCGTCGGCCGCGCCGGCACCGGCGCCACCGGAGGCGTCGAGCGCGGGACCCCCGGCGGCACCGCAGCCGTTCCCCGGCGCGCCCAGCGCGTCCCTGCCCGCTGCCGGGTCTGCGGCCGCACGCTCACCGACGCGGGCGAGATGAAACTGATGCGCTGTGAGGACTGCCCCTCGGACATGGACGAAGGACTCTACGAACGACTGAGGGAGTGGCGGGCGGTGCAGGCCGCGCAGAGCGGACAGCCGGACTTCTGCGTCTTCACCGACCGCACCCTGATGGCCATCGCGGAGGCGCGGCCCGAGAGCCCCGCCGACCTCTCCCGCATCCCCGGCGTCCTCAGCCGCAAGCTGCGCAGCTACGGAACCGACGTTCTGGCCATCTGTGCAGGTCAGGAAGGTGGGGAAGCCGATGAGGACGACTGATGCGAACTCGTCGAAAAAATAGTTTGCGCATGCCCCGGCAATCCCCATAGGTTCTAGGCACGGAAGCAACGGCCTTCTCCAAGGCCCCGATTCCGTGTTCTACTTGCATATCCGAACGGACTGGCTCACCCCAGTCCCCAAGACGCCGAGAGGAGGCGAGTCCAGTGATCAGCATCAACACCAGCACCATCAGCACGGCCAAACTGACCGATCGCTCGACCGTCTCCACGTGCATGCTCGGCGCCTCCCACCAGGGCACCGGTCTGTCCGGCATTCGTGCCGTCCGTCCGGCGTCCTCCCTTGCTCTCTCGGGCCTTCCCGTCCTGGAGCGCAATGAGCGACCGACCAAGGCACTGGAAGCGGTAGGGGCACAGGCACAGGCCTATGCCTTCGCGGCGGCCGGTGCCGGATTCCGGAAGCAGACGACGCAGCACCACCTGATGTGGGCCTTCCGTGGGCCAAAACCCTGGAGTGATCCAGCCTGATCCGATCAGGCCGGCGCCTTCAGGGCCGCGGAACCCCATCCGGGATCCGCGGCCCTTCTGTTTTCCCTCAACAGGGACGACGAAGCGAAGGGGCCTCGGGACAAGAAAAGAACCCGGTACCAGCCGACACCCGGTCAACCGGCCGGAACGACCAGACGAGGAAGACCAACCGTGCAACTCGAAGCGCACGCCCCGTCCGTACCGCCTTCACAGACGATCCCCCCGCCCGGCCTCACGGAGGACTCCACCTTGACCCCCCTCACCGCGCTCACCGCGCTCGACGACGCCATCGAGAACCTCGGCGTACCCGTCCCCTGCCGCTCCTACGACCCGGAGGTCTTCTTCGCCGAGTCGCCGGCGGACGTCGAGTACGCCAAGTCCCTCTGCCGCACCTGCCCGCTGATGGAGGCCTGCCTCGCCGGCGCCAAGGAGCGGCGTGAGCCCTGGGGCGTCTGGGGCGGCGAGCTGTTCGTCCAGGGTGTCGTCGTCGCCCGGAAGCGGCCGCGTGGTCGCCCGCGGAAGAACCCGGTCACGGCATGAACACCGCAGGAACGATCGATCGCCCCCTCACGCACGACCCCAAGAAGCAGGCCCCGATGAAGCCGTCCACCAGCGAGCCCGCCGGCTCCGCGACTCCAGACGTCACCACCACCGGCGCGACCGAAGCGCGCCAGAACAGGACCCGAGAGATGCAACTCATGCAAGAAGCCCTGGCTCGTGCGCATATGCACGAGCGACTCCATGACTCCGAGCGGGAACGCCGGGCCGTGCGCCTGGTGGTCGCCCAGCGGATGCAGCGCCGGGCCGAGCGCGCCTCGCTGCGCGCCCGCCGCGCGCTCGCCATGGCGGTCATGCAGTAACGATCAGACCAAAAGAAGCAGTGGCCTCCCGGCCCGGGAGGCGAAGCTTTCCGCGTGGGGGCCGGTCCGGCCGAACGGACCGGCCCCCACGGTGCGTTGTGCACGGCGATCCGCCGTCGGCGGAGTTATCGTCACCAGGTGACGAGTCTTCCCGGAGGAAGTGATCAGGGCGGCTCCACCGCGGAGCGCCGCGTGCTCGTGTGTGCCCGCTGCGGCACCCCCGCCGACGACCCCCAGCCGGCCACCTGGACCTGCTCCGTGGAGAACGGCACCCGCCAGTACTTCTGCGATGTCTGCTCCCGCGAGAATCTACGGGCGATCGAGGGGCGGCTGGACTCGGCGTGGTGGTGAGCCGCTTCTCCGGGGCCCTCCCCCTCCCCCCCCCGCCCCACCCCTCCCCACTTTCAAGACACCGCAGCGCACGCTTCAAGGCGCCCCGGCCCATAGCTCCCCGGCACCCGAGCCGTAGTTCCCCGGCACCCGAGCCGTAGTTCCCCGGCGCCCCGGATCACGCCTCCGCGGCTGTCTCCTCCTCCGCGACGAAGCCCGGTAGCCACTCCTCCAGTTCCTCGCGCAGGCGTACCGTGGCGCTCAGCTGGCACAGGACGCCGATCGTGCTCAGTGTCACCCGGTGTATCAGCAGGTAGGCCGGCGGCAGGTTGAGGCGCTTGCCCAGCTGGTAGGCGGGGGAGCGGGGGTCGGCGATGCGGGTGGCCTGGCTGCGCATCCAGGTGCGGGTGAAGGTGAACGCCTCGACCCGGGCCGGTTCGATGATCGGCAGCAGGTAGTCGAGGACCGCGTCCGGGTCCAGCTCTATGGACTCCTTCACGAAACCTTCGGCACAGAGGAGTTCGTAGACCGTCTCGGCCTCGCCGTCCAGCGTCATGCGCAAGGAGGTGCCGATCGGCGTCGGCAGACCGCCGGGCAGCCGGTCGACTGTACCGAAGTCCAGGACGCCGAGGCGCCAGTCGTCCTCGCCGTCGGGGCCGCCGGGCAGCAGCCGGAAGTTGCCGGGGTGCGGGTCGGCGTGCAGCAGGCCGGTGCGGGCCGGTCCCGAGAAGAGGAACCGGGCCAGGAGCTGTCCGGCGCGGTCGCGCTGCTCCGGGGTGCCGTCCGAGATCACCTCCGACAGGGGGATGCCGTCGATCCACTCGGTCACCAGGACCTGCTCGCACTGGTGCACGACCGCCGGGACCACCACGTCCGGGTCGTCCGCGAACTCCTCCGCGTGAGCGGACTGGGCCTGCGCCTCCAGTGCGTAGTCCAGCTCCTCGGAGACGCGGTCCTTCAGCTCCGAGATGAGCGGCTTGATGTCCATTCCGGGAATCAGCGGCCCCAACAGGCGGGCAAAACGGCTCAGTTGGCCCAGGTCGGAGAGGAGGGCCTCGCCGGCGCCCGGGTACTGCACCTTGACCGCCACCTCCCGGCCGTCGTGCCACACGGCCCGGTGCACCTGTCCGATCGAGGCCGCGGCGGCCGGTTTGTCCTCGAACTCCTCGAACAGATCGTGCCAGTCCGGACCCAGCCGCTCCTCGAGCACCGCGTGCACCGTGCGGGTCGGCATCGGTGGTGCCGCTTCCTGGAGCTTGGTGAGGGCCGCGCGGTAGGGACCGGCGACCTCCTCGGGCAGCGCGGACTCGAAGACGGACAGGGCCTGCCCGAACTTCATCGCACCGCCCTTCAGCTCGCCGAGCACCTTGAACAGCTGCTCCGCCGTGCGCTGTTGCAGCTCTCGGCCGACGATCTCCGCGGACTCGCCCACGATCCGCTTGCCCAGCCCCCAGGTCGCCCGGCCGGCGATGCCGAGCGGGAGCGCGGCGAGCTTGGCGGTACGGGTGACCGCCTTCCGGGGAAGATCAGACATGCGCCCTCCAAGTCCCAGTCGGCCGCGCCGGGCCTGCCTTGCATCGCTCCGTCGACGGCCGTTGCACCGCCATTGTCTCGCGCGGTTCGCCGTCGGTTGAGGAGTGCTCCGCTTTCCCTCTCTCCGCTGCTCCGCACCCGCATCCCGGATGCGGCCGGACCGGTCGCGCGCGCCAGTCCAGGCCGGGCATGGACACCTCCCAGCGGGTGCCCGCGCTGGACGGCGACCGGCCGTCGAGGAAGGCCAGCGCATGCGCCGCGACCAGCCCTGCGACCGCGGTGGCCAGCGTCAGATCGCAGGCCCCGACCCGGCGGGCCCTGGAGCACCGCCACTGCGCGGTGAGCCGTGGCCAGGCCGGGTCCTGGTCCCCGCGGTCGAGCCGCAGACAGCCGGCGCACGCCGACTCGCCGGGCAGGACGAGCGGACCGACCACGCCGGTGCCCTCGACGACACCGGCGTAAAGGTGCGGTGTTCCGGAGGCCAGGAGCGGCTCGGCGTCGGCCGGGTCGGGTGCGTGCACGCTCACGTCGTCCCGGGGAGTGAGGATCACCAGGGAGAGTCCGGCGTCCCGGGCGCCGGACCCGGGGGAGTGGGCGTGGCGCGGTGGGCGGTCGGGTGCCGCGCGGCGCACGGCGGCCTGCGCCGCGGCGTCCCGGCGCTCGCCTACCGACTCGGCGGGCAGTCCGCCCGGGGCCACGTCCCACGGTTCCACGCGTCCCGTGTCGCGCACGTCGACCTCGCCGACGCTGGCGCCGGACAGCACCGACGCCAGCACGGCGCCGACCCGTCCCGCGCCGCGCACCTGCACGCGCAGTGCGCGGCGGGCGGCCAGCCGGGCGAGCGCGCCGCCCGGCTCGGCGGTGGTCAGGGTCAGTGCGGCGAGGTCGGGGCGCAGCCGCTCAAGGACGTGGTCCTTCGTGCGCAGTGCGTCCGCGGCCGGGCCGCCGCCGCGCGCATCGTCGACCAGGCCCGCGTGGGTCAGCCGCTCCAGCAGGGCGTCGACCCGGTCGGCCGGCAGGTCCATGCGGCGGCCCTCCTCGCGCAGCAGCGGCAGTCCGCGCGTGCCGTTGAGCAGGTCCAGGAAGCCGCGCGTCGCCGGGTCCATCGGGCCCAGCGTCACCGCGTGCGCCGGGGTCATCCCGAACTGCACGGTGTCGCGATCACGCCAGCCGCGCCGCAGCGCGGGCTTCATCACCGGATGCATGACTGTCCCCCGTATCCGTTGACAGCATCCTCGGAACATTCGGAACAACTCGTCGTCGGTGGAGCCGGTCATGCTCCGCCGACGCCTGCCAGCATGCCGTGCCTGCCGGTCCGGTGCCGAGAGTTATCCACAGCCTGGGGGTATTTGTCATATAAGTCGGTCGGATAAAGCCCGACAAAGCGGTTGGGGTGGACCGGTGAGTCGTTCGAGCGAAGTCGACAAATCGGCTGCGCCGGCGGCATATCGGTGGGCGGAGTTGAGGTGCCGAAAGGGTAAAGGGCGACCAAACCGGTCGAGCGGAGCCGGGTAAACCGGATGTGCGGATCAGTCGGAGGAATCATAGGAATCAAACGCATGGTGGGGGATCGGCATCGAACCGTTCCGGAGCCGGGACTTTGGCCGTGCCCAGCGGGTAACGTCGGGGCGTGCCCGCCGACCCACCGCACCGCGCCGGAGATCCGCAGCGCAGCACGACGAGCCAGCCGCCCGGCGGCTCGCGGGCGAGCGCGATCGAGGTCCGCAGGAGTGCCCGGCGCCGCCGGACGGTCTCCGCGTACCGCGAGGGCGATCGCACCGTCGTGCTGATCCCCGCCCGGATGTCGAAGGCGGAGGAACAGCGCTGGATCACCGTCATGCTCGACAAACTCGCTGCCCAGGAGAGCAGGCGGGTGCTCGGCGACGCCGAACTGGCCGAACGGGCCGAGCGGCTGTCGGCCCAGTACTTCGACGGCCGGGCGCGCCCCGCCTCCGTGCGGTGGGTCACCAACCAGAACACCCGCTGGGGTTCGTGCACCCCGGCCGAAGGCAGCATCCGGCTCTCGCACCGGCTGCAGGGAATGCCCGAGTACGTCGTCGACTACGTCCTCTGCCATGAGCTGGCCCATCTGCTGGTCCCCGGTCACGGGCCCGACTTCTGGCGGCTGCTGGAGGCGTACCCGCGCACCGAACGCGCCCGCGGCTACCTCGAAGGGGTCGTCGCCGCGGAACGTCTGCCGCATCTGCCCGGTGCGCGCGCGGAGTGAGCCCGCCGCCGTCCGTCCGCCTCCGGGCGCGGTTGTGTACCGGGTCTGTACCGGCTGCGCCCGATGTCGGACTTTGCCGTTAGCCTGGCGCGACGCACTCACATTCGGGATGGGGGACGGTCGTAACGCATGGCCAGGGAATTCCAACGCGGCCACAAGGCCAGGATCAGTGACCTGACGGCGGGCACGGATCTGTACGTAGGCGTGCAGATCTCCGCCCCCGGGCTGACCTTCGACATCAGCTGCTTCGGTCTGGACGCCGACGAACGCCTCTCGGACGACCGGTACTTCGTCTTCTTCAACCAGCCGAAGTCGCCCGAGGAGTCCCTCCAGTTGCTGGGTACCCAGGCGGGCGACACGGAGTCGTTCCGGGTCACCCTGGACCGGATCCCCCCGCACATCCGCAAGTTGTCCTTCACGGCGACCGTCGACGGCGCCGGGCAGATGTCCCAGATCGCCCCCGGCTATCTGCGGATCGTCGCGGGCGGCGAGGAGGTCGCGCGCTACTCCTTCAACGGCGCGGAGTTCTCCACCGAGCGGGCCGTGATGCTCGGCGACATCTACTTCAAGGACGCGTGGCGGTTCGCCGCGGTCGGGCAGGGCTTCGACGGCGGTCTGGAGGCGCTGCTGAAGAACTTCGGCGGCGAGGTGCTGGAGGAGGAGGCGCCCGCCGCCCCGCAGCAGCCGCAGGCCGGCGCCGCGCCCGGCTTCGCCCCGCCCGCCCAGGCCACGGCCCCTCCCGCGTTCGCCACGCCGGCCGCCCCGGCCCCGGCCCCCGCGCCTGCACCCGCCCCGGCGCCCCAGCCCCCCGCCCAGGGCTTCGCCCCGCCCGCCGGTGGTACGCCTCCGCACGGCTATGCGCCGCAGCCGGGTGCCACGCCCCCGCAGGGCTTCACGCCGCATCCCGGCCAGACCCCGCCCGGCCAGACTCCGCCCCTGGCCCCCACGCCGAACGTGCACGCCGCGCCGACGGTCATCGCCCCCCTGGCCCCGCCCGCCGGCGGCACCGTCCATCCGCCCGCCCCGGCCCCCGCGCCGTACGGCCAGCCGCCCCAGCAGCCCCACTCGCCCTACGGCCAGCCGCCCCAGCAGCCGTCGTACGGCGGCCAGCCCGGCGCGCCGATGCCCCCGGGCTACGGCCAGCAGCCGCCGCCCTACGGCGGCCAGCCCGCCGCGCCGATGCCGCCCGGCTACGGGCAGGTCCCCGGCCAGCAGCCCGCCGGCTACGGAGCGCCGCAGGGCGCCCCGCAGGGCGGTGCCGGAGTGGGCGTCGCGCTGGAGAAGTTCAAGGAGAAACCCACCGGGCAGCGCTGGACGCCGCAGAACAAGAAGCTCATCCGCGTCGACCTCGGCATCGGAGGGCAGCCCGTGCTGGCCAAGCAGGGCAGCATGGTGCTCTACCAGGGCAAGGTCGACTTCAGCTACAAGGGCGCCGGTTTCGCGGGGCGGATCGTCGGCAGCGCCACCGGCCAGGAGATGCAGCTGATGCGCTGCACCGGCAACGGACAGGTGTTCCTCGCCGAGAACTCCACCCACCTGCACCCGGTCGAGCTTCAGGGCGACGCGATCTGCGTGTCCGCGGAGAACGTCCTCGCCTTCGACGAGAGCCTGCAGTACGAGGTCCGCCGTATCGAGGGCCACGGCATCCCCGGTGGCGCGCTGTTCACCATGCAGTTCCAGGGCACCGGCACCATCGTCGTCAAGACGCACGGCACGCCCGTGGTCCTGCCGGTCACGCCGACCACCTTCGCCGACTGCAACGCCATCGTCGCCTGGTCGGCCGCCTCCCAGGTGATCGTCTCCAGTCAGGTCCGCATGCGCCGCAACGCCTACCCGGGCGACACCGGCGAGAGCGTCAACCTCCAGTTCCGGGGCGCACCCGGCAACTTCATCGTCGTCCAGCCGTACGAGGTCTAGAGGGAGCCCGTCATGAACCAGCCGCTCGCGGGCTACGCCCCCGCACCCGTCACCGCCCGCATGGACAACCACGGCAACAACATGCTGAAGGTCGCCATGCAGACCGGAAACGACCTCCTCGCGCGCGTGGGCTCGATGGTCGCCTACGAAGGCTTCATCCAGTACGAGCCCAACCCGCCGGCCGTCCGCCAGATCGCCCGCGACTGGATCACCGGCGAGGGCGCGCCCCTGATGAAGTGCTCCGGCGACGGCCTGCTCTACCTCGCCGACTACGGCGCGAACGTCGTCGTGATCAACCTCAACGGCGACGGCATCTCCGTCAACGCCACCAACCTGCTCGCCTTCGACGCGCACCTCAGCTGGGGTGTGGAGCGGGTCAAGGGGCTCGCCAAGTTCGCCGGGCAGGGCCTGTGGAACACGAGGATCTCCGGGCAGGGCTGGGTCGCGCTGACCTCCCGGGGCACGCCGATCGTCGTCGACTGCGGCGGCGGCGAGGACGAGACATACGTCGACCCGGACGCGCTGGTCGCCTGGTCGCCGAACCTGAAGGTGAAGGGCAAGCGCAGCTTCAAGGCGCAGTCGCTGATCGGCCGGGGCAGCGGTGAGGCCTACCAGATGGCCTTCTCCGGCCAGGGCATCGTCGTCGTCCAGCCCAGTGAGGACAGCACCGACCGCATCCGGATCCGGGGCTGAGGGGGAGCCAGAAAGCCATGCAGAGCCCGCTTTTCGCGCACAACGACGTCCAGACCCAGGAGCGCTGGAGCCTGCAGAACGCGCAGCTGCTCCGCGTCACCCTGGAGGGCCATGACGACATCCTCGCCCGCAAGGGCACCATGGTCGCCTACCAGGGCCTGGTCGAGTTCGACGCCGAGTACCGCAGCAACAACCAGGCACGCGCGCAGGCGTACACCGGCGAGGGCCTGGACCTGATGCGCTGTCACGGGCAGGGCACGGTGTATCTCGCCAACCTCGCCCAGCACGTGCACCTCATGGACGTCGAGCAGGACGGGCTGACCGTCGACAGCTCCTACGTCCTCGCGATGGACTCCTCGCTGCACTACGAGGTCGTCGCCGTCGACAGCCTCTACGGCATCTCCGGCTCCGGGAAGTACCAGCTGAACATCACCGGGCGCGGCCGAGTCGCCCTGATGACCTCGGGCGCGCCGCTGCTGATGCAGGTCACCCCCGACCGGTACGTCAACTGCGACGCGGACGCGATCGTCGCCTGGTCCACCGGGCTGCGCGTCCAGATGCAGGCCCAGACACATTCCTCCGGAGTGTGGCGCCGGCGTGGGAACACCGGTGAGGGCTGGGAGCTGAGCTTCATGGGGTCCGGGTTCGCGCTCGTCCAGCCCAGTGAGCTGCTGCCGCCGCAGAACGCGGTGATCGGGCAGGGCCTCGCCGCCCAGTTCGGCATGGGCCAGCACGGGGCGCGGGCGCAGAACCAGGGGAACGTCTGGAGCTGAGCGTCCAGTAAGCCAACGTAAGGGGCGCCCGTCCAGGCGGGCGCCCCTTACATATGCCTCGGGGTCACAGGCGCGCGCGGGTCGCTTCCAGCAGGCGTACGACCGACTCGTCGGCTACGTCCGCCACCTCGTCGTAGGCGAACCAGCGCAGGTCGAGGGACTCGTCGCTGATCGCCTGCTCGGCTCCGGCCGGGGCCAGGACCGCGTACTGGACGTCGTAGTGCCAGTGGCACGGTGCCGGGATCGGATGCCGGTCCAGGCGCACCGGGCCGCCGGGCAGCAGCGTCAGCCCGGCGATCCCGGACTCCTCGGTCGCCTCACGCAGCGCCGCCGCCTCCAGCGTGCCGTCCTGCGGCTCGCAGTGGCCGCCCATCTGCAGCCACATCCGCAGCTTCCTGTGGAGGGTCAGCAGCACCCGCTCGCGCGAGGGATCGATCACCAGGGCGCTCGCCGTGACATGGCCCGCGTGGCAGGCCTTCCACATGCCGTCCGGGTGGGCCGCCAGATGATCCAGATAGGCCTGGCGCAGCTCGTCCTGGCCCTCGTACCCCTTCAGCACGAGGACCGCGTCGTCGTACAGGCTCACTCGGCTTCGTCGCCCTTTGACTCGTCGTCCTTCTTCAGGTTCGGCTTCTCGGCGGAGCCGCTCGCGGCCTCGCCGAGCATCTTGTCCAGCTCCGAGAAGTCCAGCTGCTCGCGGTGGACGAAGCCGTCCGGGTCGTCCAGGTCGCCGGCCGTCGGCAGCATGTCCGGGTGAGCCCACAGGCCGTCCCGGCCGTCGACACCGCGCGCGTCCGTGAGCGAGGCCCACAGACGGGAGGCGTCACGCAGCCGGCGCGGGCGCAGCTCCAGGCCGATCAGCGTGGCGAACGTCTGCTCGGCGGGGCCACCGGTGGCGCGGCGGCGGCGCAGGGTCTCGCGCAGGGCGTCGGCGGACGACAGACGCGGCTTCGCGGCTGCGTGGACCACCGCGTCCACCCAGCCCTCGACGAGCGCCAGAGCGGTCTCCAGACGGGCCAGGGCAGCCTTCTGCTCGGGCGTGTCCTCCGGCTGGAACATGCCCTGCTGGAGGGCGTCCTGCAGCTGCTCGGGGTTCTGCGGGTCGAACTGGCCGACCACGTCCTCCAGCTTGGCCGTGTCGACCTTGATCCCGCGCGCGTACCCGTCGACCGCGCCGAACAGGTGCGAGCGCAGCCACGGCACATGCGTGAACAGGCGCTGGTGGGCCGCCTCGCGCAGGGCCAGGTAGAGCCGGACCTCCTCCTGCGGCACGCCGAGGTCCTTGCCGAAGGCCTCCACGTTGGCCGGGAGCAGCGCGGCCTTGCCGGCCGGGCCGAGTGGCAGGCCGATGTCCGTGGAGCCGACGACCTCGCCCGCGAGCACGCCGACGGCCTGCCCGATCTGGGTGCCGAACATGGCGCCGCCCATCGAGCGCATCATGCCGATCAGCGGGCCCGCCATGGCCTGCATCTCCTCCGGCAGGACGTCGCCCATGGCCGCGCCGACCCGCTCGGCGACCGGGTCGACCAGCTCCTGCCAGGCGGGCAGGGTCGCCTCGACCCACTCCGCGCGGGACCAGGCCACCGCCGAGGCGGAGCCCGACGGCAGGGACGTCGCATCGTCCAGCCACAGGTCGGCCAGGCGGACGGCCTCCTCGACCGCCTTGCGCTCGGTGGGGCCGACGCTGGCGTCCTTCGTGCCGTCCGGGGTGCCCTGGGCGACCGTCTGGCGGGCGATCTGCTTGGCCATGTCCCAGTTCACCGGACCGCCCTCGTAGGAGAGCATCTGGCCGAGCTGCTGGAACGCGGCGCCCAGGTCGGTGGGGTTCAGGGAACCGAACATCGCTGCGAGCGGATTGTCGGCGCCGGGGCCGCCCATCCCTCCGGCTCCGGGCAGGCCGCCGAAGCCGAACGGGTTGGCCGGTCCCTGCCCACCACCGCTCTGCTGGTCCTTCTTCTTGCCCTCGTCGCCGTCCTCCGGCTCCTCCGGCGGAAGGCCGAAACCGAATGGGGTGTCACTCACGGGATTCCTCGGCTGGTAAGGCCGCCGGTTCTCTCCGGCGGCGCGGCTGCCCGACAACACCACCAAGCGTAGACACCCGGACCCGATCGGGCCTCGGTGCTTCGCCCACGCAAGGCCTGCGGCAGGATGGATGCACCTGGTACGTACGCGTCACTCGCGCTCGTACTGAAGACAACCGCTGGAGACGCCCGGTGAGTTCCCCAGATCCGCAGGTTCGCGCAGCGCGAAACCCTTCAACCCCGCCCGCCCTGCGCGGACCCGTCGTCGCGGTCACCGGCGCCGCCACGGGGGTCGGCGCCCTGCTCACCGAGCGGCTCGCCGCCTGCGAGGAGATCAAGCAGGTCGTCGCCATCGACGAGCGGCGCGGGGAGTGCGCCGCCGCCGCATGGCACATCCTCGACGTGCGCGACCCGGCCATCGCGGACAAGCTACGGGGCGCCGACGTGGTCGTCCACCTCGCGCTCGACCTCGACCTGGAGACCGACCCGGCGGCTCGCACCGCGTACAACGTCCGGGGGACGCAGACCGTCCTCACGGCCGCCGCGGCGGCCGGCGTGCACCGGGTCGTGCTGTGCACCTCGGCGATGGTCTACGGCGCGCTGCCGGACAACGAGCTGCCCCTTTCGGAGGACGCCGAGCTGCGCGCGACCGCCGAGGCGACCGGGGTCGGGGACCTGCTGGAGATCGAGCGGCTGGCGCGACGGGCGCCGCGGGCGCATCCGGGGCTGAACGTCACCGTCGTACGGCCGGCCGTGCTGGTCGGAGGCACGGACACCGCGCTGACCCGGTACTTCGAGTCGCCGCGGCTGCTCGTCGTCGCCGGGTCGCGGCCCGCGTGGCAGTTCTGCCACGTCGAGGACCTGTGCAGCGCTCTGGAGTACGCCGTCCTGGAGAAGGTCGACGGAGAACTGGCCGTGGGCTGCGACGGGTGGCTGGAGCAGGAGGAGGTCGAGGAGCTGAGCGGGATCCGGCGGATGGAGCTGCCGTCGGCGGTCGCGCTGGGCGCGGCGGCCCGGCTGCACCGGATCGGGCTCACGCCGTCTCCGGCGGGAGACCTGGCCTACACGATGTATCCCTGGGTGGTCAGCGGGAGCCGGCTGCACGACGCCGGGTGGCGGCCGCGGTGGACCAACGAGGAGGTGCTCGCGGAGCTGCTGGAGGAGGTCTCCGGACGGCACACGGTCGCCGGGCGGCGGCTCGGCCGCAAGGACGCCACGGCGGCGGGCGCCGCGGGAGCGACGGTCGCCCTGCTGGGCGCGGCGGCCGTCGTACGCCGGGCTCGCAAGGCCCGGCGGCGGGCCTAGGCCGACAGGACGGTGCCCGTAGAAGTGCCTGTAGAAGACTCCAAACACGTCCACGCGCGTGCCTGGTGAATCTCGTATTCCCCGCTGTCACACGCGTGCGGCACGATGGGGGCATGGCACAAGCGAACGAGCACCCCGGTGAGCAGGCGGCGCAGGACCCGATCAAGCTGATCGGAGTCCGGGAGACCGCGCTCTCCGTGGACGAGGTGTTCCAGGCCGTCGGGGACGACGCGGCGGGGGGCATCGCGCTGTTCGTGGGGACGGTGCGCAACCACGACGCGGGAGCCGACGTGGACGCGCTCGGGTACTCCTGCCATCCCAGTGCCGAGGCCGAGATGCGGCGGATCGCCGAGAAGGTCGTGGCCGAGTACCCGGTGCGGGCGCTGGCCGCGGTGCACCGGGTGGGAGACCTGCGGGTCGGGGATCTCGCCGTCGTCGTGGGCGTTTCCTGTCCGCATCGCGCGGAGGCCTTCGACGCCTGCCGCAAGCTGATCGACGACCTCAAGCACGAGGTGCCGATCTGGAAGCACCAGAAGTTCTCCGACGGCACCGAGGAATGGGTCGGGGCCTGCTGAAGTCCGTCACCCGGAGCACTCCCGTCCCCCCGGTTGCGTAACCGGCCCCCTCGCGTGAGCGTTGTCAGTGCGGATTGTTAATCTGCTGATCAGTCAGTTGCGGACGCTCACGGCGTTGGGAGGTCGGCAATGGGGGCGCTTGTCTGGCTGCTGATTCCGCTTGTGGCCGCGATCGGCGGCGGGCTGTGGGGCAGCTGGGCCAACCGGACCCGCAAGGTGCGCGGCGACGGTCCCGAGCTGGACGGCTATGCCCGGTTCCGCGAGGCCATGGAGAAGTCCCGCACGGGTGCCGGCGGCGCGTGACGGGGTGCCCTGACGGTGCGCTGACAGAGGCGTCCCGTACTGTCGTGGCATGCCACGCCGCACCGCGACGATGCTCGCCTCCACCCTGATGCTGATCGCGCTCCTGTGCGCCGGAGTGCTCATCCCCGTGCCGTACGCGGAGATGTCTCCCGGCCCGACCGTGAACACACTGGGCAACCACGAGGGCGAGCCGGTGCTGCAGATCACCGGGCACCAGACGTACAAGGCCGACGGCAACCTGAACATGACGACGGTCCGGGTGACCAGCGCGGACTACCGGATGAACCTGGTGGAGGCGGTCTACGGCTGGCTCGACCACGACGCCAAGGTCATCCCCCACGACACGCTCTACCCGAACGGCACGACGGAGGAGCAGTCCACGCAGCAGAACGCCGAGGAGTTCAGCCAGTCCCAGGAGAGCGCCAAGGTCGCCGCCCTGAAGGAGCTGGGCATCCCGGTGAAGTCCTGGGTGATCGTCTCCACCGTGGTCAAGAACTCACCCGCCGAGGGCAAGCTGCACGCCGGTGACGTGATCAAGGCCGTCGACGGTACGGCCGTGAAGCAGCCCTCCGACGTCGCCAAGTTCGTCACCAAGCACAAGCCCGGCCAGAACGTCGTCTTCACCGTCGTCCCCGCCAAGGAGCAGGCCGCCGCCGAGAAGGCGCACAGGACGGCGACGAAGACGCAGGACGTCACCCTCACCACGACCACCTCCGACGACAGCGGCGCCAAGCGCGCCATCGTCGGTATCTCCGCCGGGACCGACCACACCTTCCCGTTCACCATCGACATCAAGCTCGCCGACGTCGGCGGCCCGAGCGCCGGCCTGATGTTCGCCCTCGGTATCTACGACAAGCTGACCCCGGGCAGTCTGACCGGCGGCAAGTTCATCGCCGGTACCGGCACCATCGACGACAACGGCACCGTCGGGCCGATCGGCGGCATCGAGATGAAGACCGTCGGCGCGCGCGACCAGGGCGCCCAGTACTTCCTGACGCCGGCCGACAACTGCGCGGCCGCCGCCCAGGACACCCCGAGCGGTCTCCGGCTGGTGAAGGTCAAGACGATCAAGGACGCGCTGGACGCGCTGAAGGACATCCGCAGCGGGAACACCGCGGCGCTGCCCCAGTGCACCACCAAGGGCTGAGCGGCCCATGACACGGCTGGGGGCGCCCCTTGGTGCAGGGGCGCCCCCAGCGCCGTGTCCCAGGGCAAGGGCCGGTCGTCAGGCCTCGAACGTCGCCGCCAGGGCCTGGGCCAGGCCGGGCACCAGGTCCGGGCCCGTCAGGACCTCCGTCGGGGAGTCCTTCTCACGCAGCCGCAGCGCCGACTCGCGGCCGCCGTCGCGCAGCACCGCGACCGTCATGCGCACCTCCTGGCGCTCGGGGTGCTCGGCCACCCACTTGGCCAGCTTGGCCTCGCTGAGGTTCTGCGGGACCTGCGCCTCGGCGGACGGCGGCAGCATCATGCGCTCCACCGAGAGCGCGCAGCCGGCCACCGCGTCGGGCCAGGCGATGGTGCCGAGGAACTCGTCCAGCGGCTTGCCGGACGGTAGCTCGTCCTGCTCGATCGGGGTGAGACCGGCGGACTCGGACCCGGCCTCAAGGCCCAGCTGGGCCGCGAGCGCGGGTTCCTGAGCCCGCAGCCGTGCGGTGTCGACAAGGGCGAAGAGGCGAGCGGGCTGGTCCCAGCCGAGGCCGGAGACGTACTCGTCGATCTCGAGTACGGCCCGGGTGAGCGGGCTCGCTGCCATGGGAGTGTTGGACATGGTCACAATCCTGCCTCGTTCACCGCCGTAATCGGGAACCGAGCACAGCGTGAGTAAGTTGCATAGGTGTGGGTCCGCGATCACGGGGGGCCACGGCGGGTCCGCGAACACGAGGGCCTGACGGATCGACAGCGAACTTCGAGGTGCGCACCTTGGCTTTCCAGATGCCGGACCGCGGCGGAGGCCCGACGGGGCCGCGGATCAGAGCGGGCCGCCCGTCCCGGCGGGTCAGGTCCCTGCTCATGACACTGGGTGTCCTGGCCGTCCTCGGCATGGCGTTCACCATGTTCGCGGGCTTCTGGACGGACTGGCTGTGGTACCGGTCGGTGCACTACTCGTCCGTGTTCACGACCATGCTGTGGACCAAGATCGGCCTCTTCTGCGTCTTCGGCCTGCTGATGGCGGTCGCGGTGGGGGTCAACATCTGGCTGGCGCACCGGCTGCGGCCCCCGTTGAGCGCCATGTCCATGGAGCAGCAGAGCCTCGACCGCTACCGGATGGGCATCGCGCCGTACAAGAAGTGGCTGCTGCTCGCCGTCACCGCGCTCGTCGGCCTGATCGCGGGTGCCTCGGCGGCCGGCCAGTGGCGGACCTGGCTGATGTGGGTCAACGGCGTGCCCTTCCACCAGAAGGACCCCCAGTTCCACCTCGACATCTCGTTCTACGCCTTCGACCTGCCCTGGTACCGCTTTCTGCTCGGCTTCGGCTTCGCCGCCGCCGTCCTGTGCCTGATCGCCGCCGCGCTCACGCACTATCTGTACGGCGGGCTGCGCGTCACCAGCCCCGGCGCGCGGGCCACCGCCGCCGCGACCGGGCATCTGTCGGTGCTGCTCGGCATCTTCGTCGCCCTGAAGGCGGTCGCCTACTGGCTCGACCGGTACGGCCTGGCCGTCAAGTCCAGCGACTTCAAGGCGACCGGCGAATGGACCGGCCTGCGCTATGTCGACGCCAACGCCTATCTGCCGGCGAAGACGATCCTGTTCTGCATCGCCGTCATCTGCGCGCTGCTCTTCTTCGCCACGCTGTGGCGGCGCACCTGGCAGCTGCCGGTCATCGGCTTCGGCCTGATGGTCCTCTCGGCGGTCCTGATCGGCGGCCTGTACCCGGCGATCGTGCAGAAGTTCCAGGTCCAGCCCAACGAGCAGGCCAAGGAAGCCCCGTACGTCCAGAAGAACCTGAAGGCGACCCGTGAGGCGTACGGCATCGACGACGCCAAGGTCACCGAGTACTCCGGTCAGTCCACGACGAAGGACAAGACCAAGCTGCGCGACGCCGCGAACGACGCGGCGAGCATCCGGATCCTGGACCCGAACATCGTCTCGCCGACGTTCCAGCAGCTGCAGCAGATGAAGAACTACTACGGCTTCCCGACCAACCTGGACGTCGACCGGTACACCAAGGACGGCAAGGACCAGGACACGGTCATCGGCCTGCGCGAGCTGAACCTGGACGGCATCCCGAAGAACAACTGGATCAACGACCACTTCCGCTACACGCACGGCTACAGCGCGGTCGCCGCCAAGGGCACCGAGGCCGACGACCAGGGCCAGCCGGTCTTCACCGAGTCCGACATGCCGTCCACGGGCGACCTGCCCCCGTACGAGCAGCGGATCTACTACGGCGAGAAGACCACCACGTACTCCATCGTCGGCGGCCCGCAGAAGGAGATCGACTACTCCGACAACAACGGCGAGAAGACCACCAGCTACACCGGCAAGAGCGGGGTGAACCTCGACAACCCGCTGAACCGGGCCGCGTACGCGGTGGCGTTCAACGAGCCGCAGATCCTCTACTCGGGCGCCATCGGCAAGGGCTCGCGGATCCTGTACAACCGCACGCCCAAGGAACGCGTCGAGGCCGTCGCCCCCTGGCTGACCATCGACGGCGACGCCTACCCCGCGGTCGTGAAGGGCCGCGTCCAGTGGATCGTCGACGCGTACACGACGTCGAACAGCTACCCCTATTCCTCCCGTACGACCCTGGGCGACACGACCGCCGACTCGCTGACCGCCGCCAACAACAACCGCGCGGTGGTGGCCCAGCAGAACCAGGTCAACTACATCCGCAACTCGGTGAAGGCGACCGTCGACGCGTACACCGGCGACGTCAGGCTGTACCAGTGGGACACCCAGGACCCGGTGCTGAAGACCTGGATGAAGGCGTTCCCGGGCACGGTGAAGCAGAAGAGCACCATCTCCCCGGAACTGCTGGCCCATCTGCGCTACCCGCAGGATCTGTTCAAGGTCCAGCGCGAGCTGCTCACCCGCTACCACGTGACGGACGCGCAGACCTTCCTCACCGGCAGCGAGGTGTGGCAGGTGCCGGACGACCCGACGAACAAGTCGGGCAACGCGGTGCCGCCGTACTACCTGAGCATGAAGATGCCCGACCAGCCGGCGCAGGCGTTCTCGCTGACCACGACGTTGACGCCCAACGGCCGGGACAACCTCAGCGCCTTCATGGCGGTCGACTCCGAGGCGGGCACCAGCGACTACGGCCAGATCAGAATCCTGAAACTGCCGACGAGCAAGACCGTGGGCGGCCCCAAACAGGTGCAGAGCCAGTTCAACTCCAACTCGCAGCAGAACATCGCCGAGTTCGTCCGGCTCATCAGAGGCGGCGACTCGGAGATCGAGTACGGCAATCTGCTGACCGTCCCGCTGGACGGAGGACTGCTCTATGTGGAGCCCGTCTACGTGCGCGGCGGTGAGCTGAAGTATCCGCTGCTGCGCAAGGTCCTGGTGACCTACGGCGGCACCACCGCGTTCGAGAACACCCTGGGCGAGGCGCTCGACAAGGTCTTCGGAACATCGGGCAGCACCACCTCGCCACCGGAGACCGGAACCACCAATCCGCCCACGTCCACCAATCCGACCGTCCAACAGGCCCTGGACGACGCCCAGAAGGCGTTCGACGCCGGCCAGAAGGCCCTGCGGGGGCCGGACGGGCCGGACTGGACCGCGTACAGCAAGGCCCAGAAGGACCTGAAGGACGCCCTGCAGCGGGCACGGGACGCGCAGGCCAAGGCCGGCCAGTCCGGCAGCGGCAAGAACGCCGGCGGCGGCTCCGGGAAGGGCAGCGGCCAGAAGGGGAATTGATCAAGCACATGCCGCGCCGTGGTACTGTTATCAGGCAACGGCGCGGGGTGGAGCAGCTCGGTAGCTCGCTGGGCTCATAACCCAGAGGTCGCAGGTTCAAATCCTGTCCCCGCTACTGCGATCGAAGGCCCGGATCCCAAGGGATCCGGGCCTTCGTGTGTGCGAACTCATGTACAGAGAGGAGGGACGGCCACGCCGCCGTGGGGAGTTGAGGGGTGTGTGTTTGACTTGTCTCCCTGTGGGCATGTCGACAAAACGCTGAAGTGACCTCACGGGCTGCGGTATACCGGGTGTACCCAGGTTGCAGGTGGTGCGACGATGGACGTTATGGGGGACAAGGCAACTCTGTTCGAGTCGGGGCGATTTGTGCAGCCTTCCGATGAGGAGCCGACCCGGGACGAGTTGAGCGACATGGCGGACGCCGCCGAAGAGGTACGCCTCGGGCTCGCCGCGCAGAGCGGCGACGCCGAGGCGGCGAGCGTCCTCGGAGCCATGCTGCTGCGCCGTGGCGACCTCGACGGAGCCGAAACCCATCTGCGGGCCGCCACCGCGGCCGGTGACCGGGCCGCCGCCAACAACCTCGGTGTCCTTCTGCATCAGCGCGGCTACCCCGAGGAGGCCGCCGGCTGGTGGCGTATCGCCGCCGTCGCCGGCTCGGCCGCCGCCGCGCACGCGCTGGGCCGCTACCACCGCGAGCGCGGGGACGAGCCCGCCGCCGAGTACTGGCTGCGCCAGTCCGCCGAGCAGGGCCATGTCCTCGGCGCCTACGCGCTCGCCGACCTGCTGGAGCACCGTGGGGACGTCGGCGCCGAGCACTGGATGCGGGTGGCCGCCGAGCGCGGACACCGGGAGGCCGCCTACCGGCTGGCGCGCGCGCTCGACCGTCAGGCCGGACCCGAGGACGAGAGTGGCCCTGACAACGCTGTCGCCGAGGCCGAGCAGTGGTACCGGCAGGCCGCCGCGCGCGGCCACCGGCGTGCCGCGCTGCACCTCGGCGCGATCCTGGAGAAGCGCGGGGAGCTGAAGGAGGCCGGGCGCTGGTACCTGACCTCCGCCAAGGACGGCGAGGCCCGCGCCGCCTGCGCGCTCGGCTTCCTGCTGCGCGACGCCGGGGACACCGAGAGCGCGGCCGTGTGGTGGCTGCGGGCCGCCCAGGACGGCGACGGCAACGCGGCCAACGCGCTCGGCGCGCTGCACGCCGAGCGCGGCGAGACACAGACCGCCGAGCGCTGGTACCGGGCGGCGCTGGACGCCGGCGACGACAACGGCGCCTACAACCTCGGGCTGCTCTGCGCCGAGCAGGGGCGGACCGCGCAGGCCGAGCAGTGGTACCGGCGGGCGGCCTACGCCGGGCACCGGGAGGCCGCCAACGCGCTCGCCATCCTGCTGCTCCAGGGCGGCGACACCACCGGCGCCGAGCCGTGGTTCTCCAAGGCCGCCGAGGCCGGCAGCGTGGACGCCGCGTTCAACCTCGGGATCCTCTACGCCGGGCGCGGCACCGGGCCGGAGGCGGAGATGGCGCTGCGCTGGTACGAGCGGGCGGCGGCCGCCGGGCACACCGAGGCTGCGCTCCAGGTCGGCATCGCCCGGCTGCGCGAGGGGGACGAGCAGGAGGCCGAGCGGCATCTGCGGTGTGCCGCGGGCGGCGGCAGCGCGGAGGCCGCGTACCGGCTGGCGACGCTGCTCGACGCGCGCAGGCCACCGGAGCCGGCGCATGAGCTGGGCGAGATCGTGCACGAGAAGACCGAGTGCGAGGAGTGGTACGAGCGCGCGGCCACGCAGGGGCACCGGCGGGCGCAGGTGCGGGTCGGCATGCTCGCGGCGGCCCGGGGGGACGTGGTCGAGGCGGCGCGGTGGTACCGGGCGGCCGCGGAGGCCGGCTCGCGCAACGGCGCCTTCAACCTCGGGCTGCTGCTGGCACGGGAGGGCAGCGAGCCGGAGGCGGCGGTGTGGTGGACCCGCGCCGCGGACGCCGGGCACGGCCGGGCCGCGTTGCGGCTGGCTCTGGTCTACGCGCGTCGTGGAGAGCTGGCGGAGGGACAGCGGTGGGCCGACAGGGCCGTCGCGCTCGGGCCGGCGGAGGTCTCTGAGCGGGCGGGGCGGTTGCGGGACGCGCTGCGGGAAGAGCTGTCGGCGTGACGCCGCGCTGGGCCTCGGCGGATTCTTTCCCACCCGCCCACCCGCCCACCCGCCCACGCGTCTCGCTCGGTCACAAGTGACCCTGGCCACGTGGCCCCCAACTGATTTGCTTCCCTGTGCCGCCCTCGCGTAATGTTCAGTTCACCGACGCGGGGTGGAGCAGCTCGGTAGCTCGCTGGGCTCATAACCCAGAGGTCGCAGGTTCAAATCCTGTCCCCGCTACTGAAGGCCTAGGGCCGGAATCCAGAAATGGGTTCCGGCCCTAGGTGCATTCAGGAGCAGATGCGTTCAGGGGCAGAGGAAGAGCAGAAAAAAGGGGGGCTTGCGCCCCCCTCGTTCAGCAGCCTGTCATGAGCCCGTGCAGTTCGGGCACAGGCCGCGGTACGTGACCTCGACATCCGACACCGTGAAGCCGAAGCGCTCCGTGTCGGGGAGGTCGGCGAGCGGGTTGCCCGTGGGATGGACGTCGCGGATCGCGCCGCAGCGGGCGCAGACCAGGTGATGGTGCGGCCGGTGCGCGTTCGGGTCGTAGCGCTTGGCGCGTTTGTCCGTCGCGACTTCCAGCACCTCGCCGAGCGAGACCAGCTCGCCCAGGGTGTTGTAGACGGTCGCCCGGGAGATCTCGGGCAGCTTCGCGACAGCCCGTGCGTGGACCTCGTCGGCCGTCAGATGGACGTGCTCGCCGTCGAGGACCTCCGCTACGACGCGCCGCTGCGCGGTCATCCGCCATCCGCGTCCACGCAGCCGTTCCAGAAGGTCGCTCATGGCTACCAGCCTAACAGCAAGGGGGACCAGGACGGGAATGGGTGTGAGATTGGATCTGCATTTGACTTAGAACTTGTCCAATGTAGGATCCAGAACGGCTTTGGCCATAGGGCAGGACTGGGACAGGACAGTCAGCAATGACGCAGGAGGCGCACGTGACGCAGGGACCGCTCACCACGGAGGCCGGTGCACCGGTCGCCGACAACCAGAACAGCGAGACGGCGGGCGTCGGCGGGCCGGTCCTCGTCCAGGACCAGCTGCTGCTGGAGAAGCTGGCCCACTTCAACCGCGAGCGCATTCCGGAGCGGGTCGTGCACGCCCGTGGCGCCGGCGCGTACGGCACCTTCACGGTGACCGCGGACGTCACGCCGTACACCCGCGCGGCCTTCCTCTCCGAGGCCGGCAAGGAGACCGAGGTCTTCCTGCGCTTCTCGACGGTGGCCGGCAACCTCGGCGCGGCGGACGCCGTCCGTGACCCGCGGGGCTTCGCGCTGAAGTTCTACACCGAGGAGGGCAACTACGACCTCGTCGGCAACAACACTCCGGTGTTCTTCATCCGGGACGCGATCAAGTTCCCGGACTTCATCCACACCCAGAAGCGCGACCCGTACACGGGCAGCCAGGAAGCCGACAACGTGTGGGACTTCTGGTCGCTGTCGCCGGAGTCGACCCACCAGGTGACCTGGCTCTTCGGTGACCGCGGCATCCCGGCGTCGTACCGGCACATGGACGGTTTCGGCTCGCACACCTTCCAGTGGAGCAATGAGGCCGGCGAGGTCTTCTGGGTCAAGTACCACTTCAAGACCGACCAGGGGATCAAGAACCTCACCGCGGAAGAGGCCGAGGCGCTCGCCGGCAAGGACCCCGACTCGCACCAGCGGGATCTGCGTGAGGCGATCGAGCGGGGCGAGTTCCCGAGCTGGACCGTGGGTGTGCAGATCATGCCGGCGGCCGACGCGGCGACGTACCGCTTCAACCCGTTCGACCTGACCAAGGTGTGGCCGCACGCGGACTACCCCGTCATCGAGATCGGCAGGCTGGAGCTGAACCGCAACCCGCGGAACGTCTTCGCCGAGGTCGAGCAGTCGATCTTCAGCCCCGCGCACTTCGTGCCGGGCGTCGGCCCCTCGCCCGACAAGATGCTCCAGGGCCGGCTCTTCGCCTACGGCGACGCGCACCGCTACCGCGTCGGCATCAACGCCGACCATCTGCCGGTGAACCGTCCGCACGCCACCGAGGCGCGTACGAACGCGCGGGACGGCCACCTCTACGACGGCCGACACGGCGGGGCGAAGAACTACGAGCCGAACAGCTTCGGCGGGCCGCGGCAGACCGGCCGTCCGCTGTGGCAGCCGACCGGCGTCGACGGCTGGACAGGCAACCACCCGACACCCGTGCACGCCGAGGACGACGACTTCGTGCAGGCGGGCAACCTCTACCGGCTGATGTCCGAGGAGGAGAAGGAGCGTCTGGTGGCCAACCTCGCGGGCGCGATGGCGCCCGTCTCGCGCGAGGAAATCGTCGAGCGCGCGATCGGCAACTTCGCGGGCGCCGACGCCGACTTCGGCAAGCGGCTGGAGGCGGCGGTGCGGGCGCTGCGCGGCTGAGCCGGCGGTAGTCAGCAGCGAGCCTGCGACACACCCGTGCCCCCGGTGCCTCAAGGGCCTGGGGCCCCGGGCCGGACCCCACGGTGCTCAGGGGTCCGGCCCGTCCGTCTGCTCATAACCGGCTCATAACCGGCTCATAACCGGCTCAGAACCTGCTCAGGGCTGGCTCAGGACCGGCTCAGCGCCGGTGCGGGCTCGCGGGCCGGGGCCCAGCAGCGGATGATGTCGCGCACCGAGACGATTCCCGCCACCTCGCCGCGGTCGAGGACGACCAGATGCCGGAAGCCGCCGTGGGCCATGGCGCGGGCGGCCTGCTCCAGGGTCCAGGTGGGGGCGGCGAAGACGACGTCGGTGGTGGTGTGGGCGTGGGTGCGTTCCGTGTCCGGGTTCTGGCCGAGGCCGACGGAGTTGAGGATGTCGCGTTCGGTGAGGATGCCGATCCCGCCGGCGTCCGGGTCGAGGACGACGGCGGCGCCGATGCGGCGGGCGGACATCAGGGCGGCTGCCTGGCGGAGGGTGTGGGCGGGTCCGACGGTGAGGACCACCGTGCTCATGGCGTCACGTACCAGCATGGATGGGGCCACCTCCTCGGAATCCACGGAACCCGCGGATTCACAAATTCACAAGTGGGGGTGGGCTCAGAGTGCCAGGTAAAGGACGGGTCAACAAGGGGGCGCGCAGTGCCAGTTGAGGGCGTATCGGGAGTACTCCCGTGTCTCAGCGCCCCTGGTTGAGATACCCCAGCAACTTGTCGTGCAGCAGGCCGTTGGACGCCGCCGCGTTGCCGCTGTGCGGACCGGGGGTGCCGTTGAGGCCGGTGAAGGTGCCGCCGGCCTCCGTGACGATGATCGCGTTGGCCGCCATGTCCCACAGCGACAGCTCCGGTTCCGCGCAGATGTCCACGGATCCCTCGGCGACCATCATGTACGGCCAGAAGTCGCCGTACGCGCGCGTGCGCCACACCTGGCGGGTGAGGTCGAGGAAACCGCCCAGACGGCCCTGCTCCTCCCAGCCGGAGAGGGAGGAGTACGCGAAGGAGGCGTCCGCGAGTTCGCCGACGCGGGAGACATGGATGCGGCTCGCGGAGGTCAGACTGCGGCCGGTGAACGCGCCGTGGTCCTTCGCGGCCCACCAGCGGCGGCCGAGGGCAGGGGCGGAGACGACACCGACGACGGGCTGGAAGCCGTCCTCGCCCGCCTCCATCAGGGAGATGAGCGTCGCCCAGACCGGGACGCCGCGGACGTAGTTCTTGGTGCCGTCGATGGGGTCGATCACCCAGCGGCGGGGGCCGGTGCCCTCGACGCCGTACTCCTCACCGAGGATCGCGTCCCTGGGGCGGGCGCGCTGGAGCTGGCCGCGGATGAGTTCTTCCGCGGCCTTGTCCGCTTCGCTCACCGGGGTCATGTCCGGCTTCGTCTCCACCTTCAGGTCGAGGGCCTTGAAGCGGTCCATGGTGGCGGCATCGGCGGCGTCCGCGAGGACGTGGGCGAAGCGCAGGTCGTCGAGGTAGTCCGGCATGAGGGCACGGTATCTGCCTGGCGGGTGCGGGAGCCACCAGGCGGGGTGTGTCGCCTGCCCGTGCATGCGGGGTGCCGCTGTCCGCGCCGCTCTCGGCGTAAAGCGCGCCCCCGAGCCACGCGAACCCTTGACAGTGCATACAAGCGCGTCAAATCTGGGCGCAGAGTCGCTCTGTCCAGGGAGGCGATGATGCCTGCAGCCCGGGAGTCCCTGCTGGACGCCGCCTATACGGCCCTCGTGCGCCGGCCGTGGTCCGCGGTGCGGATGGTCGATGTCGCCGCGGCGGCCGGAGTGTCCCGGCAGACCCTGTACAACGAGTTCGGCAGCAAGGACGGGCTGGCCCGGGCGCTGGTGCGGCGGGAGGCCGACGGCTATCTGACCGGGGTCGAGCGGGCGCTCGCCGCTCCGGGGGAGCCGGGGGAGCGGCTCACGGCCGTGGTCGAGTGGACCAGCTCCGCCGCCCGGGAGAACGCGCTGGTACGGGCCATGCTCACCGGTTGCTGGACCGAACGGCTGCCCGCCCCGCCGCTCGCCGCCGTGCCGTCCGCCTCCTCGGTGCCGGCGCAGCGCCGCGCGGACGGGCCGCTGCCGACGCCCCGCGACTTCGTGCGGATGGTGCGGGACCGCGCGGTCAGCGCCCTGACCGGTCCCACCGCCACCCCCGTCGACACCGCCGAGCTGACCCGCCCCTGCGAACTGGTCGTACGTCTCGCGCTGTCCTGTGTCGCGGCGCCACCGGCGGAGGGCGGCGGCATGGCGGACCTGGTCAAAGCGGTCGTCCCCGCGGTCGCCCCTCCTCGGACGGCGTGATCCACGCGCTGTCCCCGGCCCCCGTATCCGCTGCTTAACCAGCCGGCCCACCCGTCGGGCCTAGTGCGTCGAGCCCGACAGCTGCAGTCCGATCACGCCGACGATGACCAGGCTGATCGAGACGATCTTCAGGGTGGAGACCAGGTCGCCGAGGAAGACCATGCCGTAGATCGCGGTGCCGGCCGCGCCGATGCCGGTCCACACCGCGTAGGCGGGACCGACGTCGAGCTTCTTCAGGGACAGGGTCAGCAGGCCGAAGCTGCCGAGGGCGAACGACGCGAAGGCGATCGTCGGCCAGAGCCGGGTGAACCCGTGCGAGAGCTTCAGGCACACGGCGAAACCGGTCTCCAGAACTCCGGCCACGATCACCAGCAGCCACGCCATGCGCTG
Organism: Streptomyces sp. NPDC052101; assembly: GCF_040680235.1. NCBI lineage: Bacteria > Bacillati > Actinomycetota > Actinomycetes > Kitasatosporales > Streptomycetaceae > Streptomyces > Streptomyces sp. NPDC052101. Next base: position 115,198 of record NZ_JBFAWH010000015.1, on the reverse strand, counting down.
TCCTCCCGTTGATCCGGATCTCCGGTTCGGTGCGATTATGCACTTACCGGCGTGTCACCCGGCCAAACAACGCGATGGTCAGTCGCCGTCCCTGCGCTCCCGCGTGGCCAGCAGCCGGCGCAGCGAGTACAGCCGCGCGGGATCCGCGTGCCCCTCCTCGACCCACGCGTCCAGCGCGCAGTCCGGCTCGTCGTGGCTGCACGCGCGCGGGCAGCCCTCCGTGCCGGGTTCGAGGTCGGGGAAGGCGTGGATGACCCGCGACGGGTCGATGTGCGCGAGGCCGAAGGAGCGGACGCCCGGGGTGTCGATGGCCCAGCCGTCCGTGCTCGTGAGCGGCAGCGCGAGAGCCGAGGTCGTGGTGTGGCGGCCGCGGCCCGTCACCGCGTTCACACGGCCCGTCGTACGCCGTCGGTCCTCGGGGACCAGCGCGTTCACCAGCGTCGTCTTGCCGACGCCGGAGTGGCCGACGAACGCGGTGATACGGCCGTCCAGATGCTCCCGCACCCGGTCCGCCGCGTCCCCGTTCTCCAGCTCGTCGCGGCTGGTGACGACGTACGGGATGTCGAGGGCGCCGTACAGCTCCAGCATCTTGTCCGGCGGGGCCAGGTCCGACTTGGTCATCACCAGCAGCGGCTCCAGGCCGCCGTCGTAGGCGGCGACCAGACAGCGGTCGATGAGGCGGGGGCGCGGCTCGGGGTCGGCGAGCGCGGTCACGATCGCGAGCTGGTCGGCGTTGGCGACCACCACCCGCTCGTACGGATCGTCGTCGTCGGCCGTGCGGCGCAGCACCGAAGTGCGCTCTTCGATCCGGACGATCCGGGCCAGGGTGTCCTTCTTGCCGGACAGGTCGCCGACCAGGGCCACCCGGTCCCCGACCACCGCCGCCTTGCGGCCCAGCTCGCGGGCCTTCATCGCGATCACGATCCGGTCCTCGACCAGACAGGTCAGCCGGCCGCGGTCGACCGTGAGGACCATGCCCTCGGCCGCGTCCTCGTGCTTGGGCCGGATGCTCGTACGCGGCCGGTTGCCCTTGCGGTTGGGACGGGTGCGGATGTCGTCCTCGTCGGTGTGCTTGCCGTAGCGGCGCATGGCGTGTCCCCTACTGCCCGAGCATCCCGGTCCACAGTTCGGGGAAGTCCGGCAGGGTCTTCGCCGTCGTGGCCACGTTCTCGATCCGGACACCCTCGACGGCCAGGCCGATGATCGCGCCGGCGGTCGCCATGCGGTGGTCCTCGTAGGTGTGGAAGACACCGCCGTGCAGCGGGCGCGGGCGGATGTGCAGGCCGTCGGCGGTCTCGGTGACATCACCGCCCAGCTCGTTGATCTCCTTGGTGAGCGCGGCCAGCCGGTCCGTCTCGTGCAGCCGCAGATGCGCCACGCCCCGCAGGGTCGAGGGAGAGTCGGCGAGGGCCGCGACGGCCGCGATGCCGGGGGTCAGCTCGCCGACGTCGCCCAGGTCCACGTCGATGCCGTGGACGGCGCCCGAACCGGTGAACTCCAGCCCGTACTCGGTGAGTTCGCAGATCCCGCCCATCTCGGTGAAGATCTCCCGCAGCCGGTCACCCGGCTGGGTGGTGCGCTCCGGCCAGTCCGGGATCAGCACCTTGCCGCCGGTGACCAGGGCCGCCGCCAGGAACGGCTGGGCGTTGGACAGGTCCGGCTCGATCGTCAGGTCCCGGCCGAGCAGCGCGCCCGGCGTCACCCGCCACACGTTGGGCTCGCCGCCCGACTCCGGGGTGTCCACCTGGGCGCCGACCGCGCGCAGCATGTCCACGGTCATCCGGATGTGCGGCAGCGAGGGCAGGGACGCGCCGGTGTGGCGGACCTCGACACCCTGGTTGAACCGCGGGCCGGACAGCAGCAGTGCCGACACGAACTGGGAGGACGAGGACGCGTCGATCGACACCGGCCCGCCGTCCAGCGCCCCGCCGCCGTGCACGGTCAGCGGCAGCGCGCCCCGGCCGTCGTCGTCGATCCGGGCGCCGAGTGTGCGCAGCGCGTCGATCACGCCGTTCAGCGGGCGCTCGTACGACCGCGGGTCCCCGTCGAACCGGATGGGGCCGTCGGCCAGCGCGGCCACCGGGGGCAGGAAGCGCATCACCGTGCCGGCGTTGCCGACGTCGACCGTGGCCGGGCCGCGCAGGCCCGTCGGCAGCACCCGCCAGGCCTCGCCCGTGCCGTCGGGGCCCACCCCTTCCTCGATCTCCACGCCCATGGCCCTGAGGGCACCGGCCATCAGCAGGGTGTCGCGGGAGCGCAGCGGGCGGCGCAGCCAGCCGGGCTCGGAGGCGAGGGCGGCCAGCACCAGCGCACGGTTGGTGACCGACTTGGACCCGGGCACGTGGACCGTCGCGTCGACGGCTCCGCTCGCGTGCGGGGCGGGCCAGAGAGCGGGAGGGGCGGTATTCGGGGCCATAGGGCCACTTTATAAGGAGGGCCGGGGGGCCGTTTTTGTCTGCGGCCGAGTGGGGGCCGGTCGCTCCCCCGAGTGTCATGCCTGCAGCAGCCAGCCGCCCCCGCCGATCAGCGAGCACAGGGTCACCGCGTGGAACAGGAACAGCCACAGTCCCGCCGGTACATGCGTGAGCCGGGACAGCTGGTCCGCGTCCGAGTCGCCGGCGCCGCCCCGGGACCGCTTCATCTGCAGCTCGAACGGCGGCCGTACCCCGCCGAACAGCAGGAACCACACCACCGCGTACGCGAACGCCGCCTGCACCTGGGGTCCCGCCAGCCAGGACACCAGCAGGAACGCGCCCCCGGCCAGCACCACGGTCAGGACGCCGTACGCGTTGCGGATCATCACCAGCATCGCCACCAGCAGGGCCGTCGCCGCCCACAGCAGCAGTGTGATGCGGCCCGCGGCCAGCAGGGCGGCGCCGCCGAGGCCCAGCAGCGAGGGCGCCGTGTAGCCGGCCGCGGCGGTCAGGATCATGCCCAGCCCGTACGGCTTGCCCCGGCTGAGCGTGAGGCCGCTGGTGTCGGAGTGGAGCCGGATGCCGGTGAGCTGCCGGCCGGTGAGCAGCGCGATCAGTCCGTGGCCGCCCTCGTGCGCGATGGTGATCGCGTTGCGGGATATGCGCCACACGGTGTGCGGGACCACGACGGCGAGCGCGGCGGCCAGCGTGGCGAGCACCACCCACAGATCGGGGTCGGGCTGGGTGCCGGTGAGCCGGTCCCAGAGGTCGGGCAGCGCGAGGGCGGCGAGGCTGTCCATGTCCGGTATGGCTCCCTGTTGTCGTACGGAGTCTGGCAGTGTGACATGTATGTGCGGACGGTATGCATCCAGTCGTAGGCCCGAGGATCTCGCAGGAGTCTTCGAGATCGAGAAGTGGGAGCCCGAGGAGACCCTGGAGCCCGACTACAACGTGGCTCCGACCAAGGAGGTCTACGCCGTCCTCGACCGTCCCGTGAAAGACGCGGACTCCCCGCGTCCGGTTCGCCAGCTGCGCAGACTGAAGTGGGGCCTGGTGCCCTCCTGGGCCAAGACGCCCGAGGGTGGCGCCCGGATGATCAACGCGCGCGCCGAGACCGTGCACGAGAAGCCCGCCTACCGCCGTGCCTTCGCCGCCCGGCGCTGCATCCTGCCCGCCGACGGCTACTACGAGTGGGTCACCGGCAAGGACGAGCGCGAGCTGGAGGTCGAGGGCAAGAAGAAACGGCCGCGCAAGCAGCCGTACTTCGTGCTGCCGGCCGACGGCTCGGTGTTCGCGATGGCCGGGCTGTACGAGTTCTGGCGCGACCGGACCCTGCCCGACGACCACCCGCAGGCCTGGTGGGTCACCTGCACGGTGATCACCACGGAGGCCGAGAAGACCCCGCTGGCCGTCGCCCCCGCCGAGGGCCCGCACGTCCTGGCCGACATCCACCCCCGGATGCCGCTGATGCTCACCCCGGACCGCTGGGACGCCTGGCTCGACCCGGGCCGCACCGACCCCGACGAGCTGCGCGAGCTGCTGGCCCCGCCGCCGCCCGGCCTGATGCGCGCCTACCCGGTCGCCACGGCCGTCAGCAACGTCCGCAACAACGGCCCGGAGCTGCTGAAGGAGCTGGCGGCGCCGGAAGAGGGCACACTCTTCTGACGTGACCACAGAGATCGTCGGTACGGACGCGGGGGATGCCCGCATCACCTGGCACCGGGCGCGCAAGGCCCGGCTGGTGCTGGCCGCGGGCCATGGCGCCGGCGGCGGCATCGAGGCCCGTGACCTGCAGGCCCTCGCCCGGACGCTGCCCGCGCACGGGGTGAGCGTCGCCCTCGTCGAGCAGCCCTGGCGGGTCGCGGGCAAGAAGCTCGCGCCCGCGCCGAAGACCCTGGACACCGGCTGGCGCGGGGTGTGGCCGGCGCTCGCGAAGCCGGGGCTGCCGGTGATCTCCGCCGGCCGCAGCGCGGGGGCCCGGGTCGCCTGCCGTACGGCGGCCGAGCTGGGCGCGCACGCCGTGCTCGCGCTGAGCTTCCCGCTGCACCCGCCGGGCAAGCCGGAGAAGTCCCGCGCCGGGGAACTGCTCGGGGCGGGGGTGCCCACCCTGGTCGTACAGGGCGGCAACGACCCCTTCGGGAAGCCGGCGGAGTTCCCGGCGGGCGACTTCGAGTTGGTCGAGGTGGCGCACGGGGATCATGGCTTCGCCGTGCCCAAGCGCGCGGAGATCACCCAGGAGCGGGCCCTGGAGATCATCACCGAGGGTGTCGCGGAGTGGATCGTGTCACTCGGGTGACGGCAGGGAATGCTCCGCGGCGGACCACTGTTGTGGCGGACAGAAGTGCTGAGGCCTCGGCACCGACGTCGTAGGGAAGGAAGTCCGCCGCATGGGTTCGACCGTCTGCCCGAGCCGCAGCAGCCGCCTTGACCTGGACTGGTCGGTACTGCACGCGCCCAAGACCGCGCCAATTCGAGGGGCGGCGGGCACGGGTCGTGTTCTATCCTCCGAATCGAGTGGGACCGGTCTCGGTCCTGCCCGGGATCTTGAGGAGGTGGGTCCGGTCACCGGTACCGACGCAGGGACCGACAACGGCCAGGCGGAGCAGCCCGAGGGCCAGGGTGTGAGCGCGGAGGCGACTTCCGAGTCCACCGCGGAGCGCAGTGCGCGCTTCGAGCGGGACGCGCTCGAATACCTCGACCAGATGTATTCGGCCGCGCTGCGCATGACGCGCAACCCGGCCGACGCCGAGGACCTGGTGCAGGAGACCTACGCCAAGGCGTACGCGTCCTTCCACCAGTTCCGCGAGGGCACCAACCTCAAGGCGTGGCTGTACCGGATCCTCACCAACACCTTCATCAACTCCTACCGCAAGAAGCAGCGCGAGCCGCAGCGCTCCGCCGCGGAGGAGATCGAGGACTGGCAGCTCGCCCGCGCCGAGTCGCACATGTCGACGGGTCTGCGCTCCGCCGAGTCGCAGGCGCTCGACCACCTGCCCGACTCGGACGTGAAGGAAGCGCTGCAGGCGATCCCCGAGGAGTTCCGCATCGCCGTCTATCTCGCGGACGTAGAGGGCTTTGCGTACAAGGAGATCGCGGACATCATGGGGACACCCATCGGTACGGTGATGTCCCGGCTGCACCGGGGCCGCCGTCAACTGCGCGGCATGCTGGAGGACTACGCCCGTGAGCGCGGGCTGGTACCGGCGGGCGCCGGAGAGTCGAACGAAGCGAAAGGTTCGGGCTCATGAGCTGCGGAGATCCGCACGAGACGGACTGCAGTGAGGTCCTCGACCACCTGTACGAGTTCCTCGACAGCGAGATGCCGGACGTCGATCGCGACAAGTTCCAGCACCACTTCGAGGAATGCTCTCCGTGCCTGGAGAAGTACGGCCTGGAGCAGGCCGTGAAGAAGCTGGTCAAGCGGTGCTGCGGGCATGACGACGTGCCCTCTGACCTGCGCGCGAAGGTCATGGGGCGGATCGACCTGATCCGCTCCGGCCAGGCCGTGCCGGAACACGACGTCACCGCCACCTCCCCGGAGGCGTGACCGCCGCGCCTCGGGGCAGCCGACCGCCGGGTCATCACCCGAATGTGCTAATCCTCAGGTCATAAGCCCCATGGCCCCCGATCCCCGCCCTAGGCTCCGAGCCTCGACAGGGACGGTCGGGGAGGGGCGCGATGGAGGCGGTACCGGCGCGGGCACGCGGCTATGTGGCCGGAGTCTCCCTGCTGGCCCTGCTCTGCCTCCTGCCACTGCCGACACTGCGCACCCCGTGGTGGGCGCTCGGCCTGCTCTGCGCGCTCTACGCCGTCTGCGAGCACGTCGTACGCCGCCGCTTCGGCGGCACCTTCTACCCCGTCCTGCTCGCCGGGGCGTTCCTGCTGCCCCCGCCGGCCGCCGCGCTCGTCCCGCTGCCCGCGGCCCTGCTCTCCCCGGTCGGGCACGGCCCCGCGCTGCCGCGGCGCATCTGGCGGGCCGCACGGCTCGCGCTCGCCGTATGGGGCGCGGCCCGGGTGCACTGGGCGTTCGGCGGCCGGGACGCGGTCGTCGGCTGCGACTTCCCGTACGCGCTGCTGCCCGCCTGCGCGGCCGTCCTCGCCTTCTGCCTGGTCCTCACCGCCCTCGACGGCGGCATCCGCGCGGTCGCCCAGGGCGTCCCGCCGCGCCGGGCCTGGCGCGGGCTGCTGTCCCGCTCGCTCGCGCCGGTCGCGGTGCACGGACTCGCCGGGCTGATGATGGCCGTGCTGTGGCGCAGCCCGTACGGCCCGGTCGCAGCCCTGCTCGTGCTGCTGCCGATGTGCGTGTCCTGGTGGATCTTCGCCCAGTACCACCGCGAACGCGCCGCCCACCAGGCCACCATCCGCGCCCTCGTGCAGGCCGTCGACATCAAGGACGGCTACACCCGCGGCCACAGCGAACGCGTCGGACAGGCCTCGGTGATGATCGCCCGGGAACTCGGCATGGACGACGACCGCGTCGAGACGCTCCGCTTCGCCGGCATCCTGCACGACGTCGGCAAGCTCGGTGTCCCCACCCGGCTGCTGCGCAAGGACGGCCCGCTCACCCCCGAGGAACGCCGGATCATCGAACTGCACCCCGAGTACGGCCATGAGATGGTCCGCGGGATCTCCTTCCTCGGCGAGGCCCGCGCCGCGATCCTGCACCACCATGAGCGCCTCGACGGCAGCGGCTACCCGTACGGCCTGGTCGGCACCCAGATCCCCGAGTGCGCCCGCATCGTCGCCGTCGCCGACGCCTTCGACGCCATGACCTCCACCCGCTCCTACCGCAGGGCCCGGCCCGTCGAGGCGGCCGTCACCGAGCTGGAGCGCTGTGCGGGCTCGCAGTTCGACCCGCGGATGGTCGGCGCGCTCGCCCGTGCGCTCGGCCGCTACGGCTGGCATCCCGCGGTCACCGCCGACGAGCCCCCGTACGAGGCGCAGGGCCGGCAGCCGGCCACCGGGGCATCCCGGTGACCGCCCTGCGGATCGTCCACGGCGCCGCCGCCCTCGCCGCGGCCGGCGCCCTCGCCATCACCCTGTGGACCGGCCTGGAGGACCGGGGCGTCGCGCTCGCCTTCGGGGTGCTCACCGCCGTCGGCGAGCTGACCCGGTGGAACGGCGCCCAGGTACGGCAGGCCGCGCCCCTCGCCACCGCCGGCTCGCTGTCGTACGCCCTGCTCGGAGCGGACGGCGGGCGGCCCGCGCAGCACGCCCCGGCGCAGATCGTCACCGTCGTCCTCGCCGCCGCCCTGCTCGGCGCCGTGCCGCACATCTGGTCCGGGCGCACCCCCACCCTCGATCACCTGGCCCGCCGCGTGCTCACCGTCGGTTTCACCGCCGTCTGCTTCCAACCCCTGTACGACCAGGGCCTGTTCGCCTCCTGGGGCGGCCCCGCCTACGCCCTCCTCCTGGTCACCCTGCTCGGCCTCGCCGCCCTGTGCGACGCGGTCCTGGCCGCCGTGCTCGCGCACTCCCGCACCCGCTGGCCCTTCGGCCCGCTGCTGCGCGAGGAGCTGCGCGGGCTGCTCGGCATCGGCTCCGCGGTCTGTGCGACCGGCGCGGTGATGGCGCTCGCGGTCGCCGTCGCCGGGCTGTGGGCGCTGCCCGTGTTCTGTCTGCCGTTGCTGCTCACCCAGTGGTCCGTGCGGCGTTACGCGGCCGTCCGCGCCACCTACCGGCAGACCATCGCCTCCCTCGCCCGCGCCACCGAGATCGCCGGCTGCACCCCCGCCGGGCACGCCCGCCGCGTCGCCGTGCTCAGCCTCGCCGTCGGCCGGGACCTCGGTCTGACCGAGGGCGAACTGACCGTCCTGGAGTACGCGGCGCTCATGCACGACATCGGCCAGCTCAGCCTGGTCGACCCGGTCCCGGCCGGCGCCACCGCCGGCCTGCCGCCGGCGCAGCAGCGGCGGATCGCGCTGCTCGGCGGGGCCGTCGTCCGGCAGACCGGGGTGGCCGCGGCCGTCGCCGTGATGGTGGAGCGGCAGGCGGACCCCTACCGCGAACAGCCCCTCGCCGCACGGATCATCCGGGCTGTGAACGCCTACGAGGAGAAGAGCCGGGACGCCGGCCCCGAGGGGCCCCTGCGGGCGCTGGAGGAGCTGCGCCTCGGCACCGCCGATGACTACGCCCCGGGAGTGGTGGAGTCCCTCGCCCGGGTGCTGGCCCGGCCACGGTCCTGGCGGGAGAGCGCGCCGGTGGTGGGCGACGGGAGAGGCACGCCACTGTCTGACCCCGCCCGCCGCTGGGTAACCCATGGGTAATGAGCGCCTTTCCCGCCGTACGTGGTTGGATGCGAGGGAGAGGGTGTCCGGGGGCACAAGCCAGCCCACTGTGCGGAACTGGAACTGGCAGGCGGGAATCGTGAGGATCTTCGGCAAGGGACGGCACCGGCCCTCCGCCTCCTGGCGGCAGGCCACCGACCGCGCGTTCACGCTGATCGGCGACGGCCGGTACGAGGACGCGGGCGAGCTGCTGACACGGGCCGCCGACCTGGAGCCCTGGCTGTCGGAGTCCTGGTTCAACCTCGCCCTGCTGCACAAGTTCCGGCACGACTGGGAGCAGGCCCGCGCGGCCGGGCTGCGCGCGGTCGCGCTGCTCGACCGGGAGACCGGGGCGCCCGACTGGTGGAACGTCGGGATCGCCGCCACCGCGCTGCAGGACTGGCCGCTGGCCCGCCGTGCCTGGCAGGCGTACGGGCTGAAGGTGCCCGGAGGCGCCACCGTCGCCGCGGAACCGGCCGGCATGGAGCTGGGCAGCGCGGCCGTACGGCTCTCCCCGGAGGGCGAGGCCGAGGTCGTCTGGGGCCGCAGGCTGGACCCGGCGCGGATCGAGGTGCTGTCCATCCCGCTTCCCTCGTCCGGGCGGCGCTGGGGCGAGGTCGTGCTGCACGACGGCGTCCCGCACGGCGAGCGCACGACGTCCGCCGGACACGCCTACCCGGTCTTCGACGAGATCGAGCTGTGGGCGCCGTCGCCGGTGCCGACCTGGGTGGTCCTGCTGGAGGCGGCCACGGAGGCGGACCGGGACGCACTGGAGCAGCTGGCGGCCGACGCCGGGTTCGCCGCGGAGGACTGGTCCTCCTCGGTGCGGCTGCTGTGCCGGACGTGTTCGGAGTCCCGGATGCCCTCGGACGAGGGCGACGGGGTGCACCTGGATCCGCACGACCACAGTGAGCCCGGGCATCCCGGGCCGCTGGGGCACCGCACGGACGGGCAGCTGTGGGTGCCGGAGCGGGAGTGCGGGGTGGCGGCGCCGGCTTCGCTGGTTCGTGGGTTGCTGGATGGATGGGTTGCCGACAGCCCGGACTCGCGTGATTGGCGGGATCTCGAAGAGGTGTGCTGAGGCCGTCTGCCGACTGCGGGTGCGTTGGGGCTGGTCGCGCCCACGCGGCGGAGCCGCATATCGACACAGCCCCGCGCCCCTTCAGGGCGCGCCCCGTACCCTGTATCAGCAACTTCACCACCTGTTTTTCTGAGGAAGGCGTACGTCGGTCATGGCGCAGCAGGACACCGATCAGCAGCACCCGGGCGTGCTCCCCGTCGACGACGAGGGCTATGTCGTCGACACGGAGGACTGCGAGGAGCGCGAGGAGGCCTGGCGGGAGCGCGGGACCTCGCGGCCGATCACGGTCGTCGGCAACCCGGTGCTGCACAAGGAGTGCAAGGACGTCACCGAGTTCGGTGAGGAGCTGCGGCAGCTGGCCGCCGATATGTTCGCCTCGCAGCGCACCGCCGAGGGCGTGGGCCTGGCCGCCAACCAGATCGGTGTCGACCTGAAGGTCTTCGTCTACGACTGCATGGACGACGAGGGCGTCCGGCACGTCGGCGTCGTGTGCAACCCGAAGCTGGTCGACCTGCCCGCCGACAGGCGCCGGCTGGACGACAGCAACGAGGGCTGCCTGTCCGTGCCGACGGCGTACGCGCCGCTCGCCCGTCCCGACTACGCCGAGGTCACCGGCCAGGACGAACAGGGCAACCCGATCAAGGTCCGCGGCACCGGCTACTTCGCTCGGTGTTTGCAGCACGAGACCGACCACCTCTACGGCTACCTGTACATCGACCGGCTGTCCAAGCGTGACCGCAAGGACGCGCTGCGTCAGATGGCCGAGAACGAGCCACGTTACCCGGTGGTCGCCAACGACTAGCCACCACAGGGCACTTGGGGCGCCCGGCCGGGATCACCCCCGGTCGGGCGCCCTTCGTATGCCGCCGTCTCGCTCGCTCGTGCGTCGTACAAACAGTCCCTTCTGTGTGCGTTGTGATCCTTAATCGGTCAGCCAAGGGGAGATTCTCGGCACCTTGGGGTAGTGAGTGAAGCAAATCCGTTCCCATGGCGGTCAGTTGTGGTGCTGAATGGGGAGGGCGGGGATACGCAACGGCGCACGCCCGGCACACCGGAGGGGTGTGCGCTCCAGGCGGCTGAGAGGGGTTTGTCCGTGCAAGCTTTCCCACACAGCACCACCGCGACGCCGACGGCGGGCGTAGTGCCACCCTCACTGGCACTCCCGGTGATCGAGTCCGCCTTTCCTCGGCAACTGCACCCGTATTGGCCGCAGCTCCAGGAGAAGACCCGTCTGTGGCTGCTGGAAAAGGGGTTCATGCCGGCGGACAAGGTGCATGAATATGCCGACGGACTTTGCTACACGGACCTCATGGCGGGCTACTACCTCGGCGCCTCCGAGGAGGTCCTGCAGGCCATCGCCGACTACAGCGCATGGTTCTTCGTCTGGGACGACCGCCACGACCGCGACATCGTCCACGGCAGGGCGGGCGAGTGGCGGCGGCTCAGGCACCGCCTGCACGCGGCCCTCGACGCACCCCGGCACCATCTGCACCATCCCGACCCGCTGGTCGCGGGGTTCGCGGACAGCGTGCTGCGGCTCTACGGCTTCCTGCCGCGCACCTGGAACCAGCGGTTCGCCCGGCACTTCCACACGGTGATAGAGGCCTACAACCGCGAATTCCGCAACCGCACCGCGGGATACATACCCGGCGTCGAAGAATATCTCGCCCTGCGCCGGCACACCTTCGCGCACTGGATATGGACGGACCTGCTGGAACCGAGCGTCGGCTGCGAACTCCCGGATGCTGTACGGAAAACACCGGCCTATCGTCGCGCGGCTCTGCTCAGCCAGGAATTCGCCGCCTGGTACAACGATCTGTGCTCGCTGCCGAAAGAAATAGCGGGCGATGAGGTCCATAATCTCGGAATCAGCCTCATCACTCATTCCGGGCTGAGTCTCGAAGAAGCGGTGGACGAAGTGAGGCGCCGCGTCGAGGACTGCATCAGTGAATTCCTCGAAGCCGAGCAGGACGCCCTGCGATTCGCCGACGATCTCGCCGACGGCACGGTCCGCGGAAAGAAACTGAGCGCCGCGGTGCGCGCCTGCGTCGGCAATATGCGCAACTGGTTCAGCTCCGTCTACTGGTTCCACCACGAGTCCGGCCGCTACATGGTCGACACCTGGGACGACCGGTCCACGCCCCCGTACGTCACCAACGAAACGGCTGGTGAGAAATGACCGTCGAGTCTGTGCAGCCCCTGCCCCCCGAGGCCACCGAACTGCGTGAACCGCCCCTGGCCGGCGGCGCCGTGCCGGGTCTGGGCCACGGCCTGAAGCTGGTCCGAGATCCGCTCGCCTTCATGTCCCGGCTCCGCGAGCACGGCGACGTCGTACGCCTCAAGCTCGGCCCCAAGACGGTGTACGCCGTCACCACACCCGCGCTCACCGGCGCACTCGCGCTCAGCCCCGACTTCAAGATCGACGGACCCCTGTGGGAGTCCCTGGAAGGGCTGCTCGGCAAGGAAGGCGTGGCCACCGCCAACGGGCCCCGGCACCGGCGCCAGCGCCGCACCATCCAGCCCGCCTTCCGGCTCGACGCGATCCCCGGCTACGGGCCGATCATGGAGGAGGAGGCCCATGCGCTGACCGAGCGCTGGCGGCCCGGCGAGACCATCGACTGCACCTCCGAGTCCTTCCGTATCGCCGTCCGTATCGCCGCCCGCTGCCTGCTGCGCGGCGACTACATGGACGAGCGCGCCGAACGGCTCAGCATCGACCTCGCCACCGTCTTCCGCGGCATGTACCGCCGGATGGTCATCCCGCTCGGGCCGCTGTACCGGCTGCCGTTCCCGGCCAACCGCGAATTCAACCGGTCCCTGGCCGATTTGCATCTACTGGTCGACGAGATCGTCGCCGAGCGGAGGGCATCTGGTCAAAAGCCGGACGATTTGCTGACGGCATTGCTGGAGGCGAAGGACGACAATGGCGACCCCATCGGGGAACAGGAGATCCACGATCAGGTCGTCGCGATACTCACCCCCGGCAGCGAAACAGTGGCGTCCACGATCATGTGGCTGCTCCAGGTTCTCGCGGAACACCCGGAACACGCCGAGAAGGTACGGACCGAGGTCGAATCCGTGACGGGTGGTCGACCGGTCGGATTCGAGCACGTCCGCGCGCTCAGGCACACCAACAATGTCGTCGTCGAGGCCATGCGGCTCAGGCCCGCCGTATGGATATTGACGCGGCGCGCGGTGACCGACACCGAACTCGGTGGCTATCGCATTCCGGCTGGGGCGGACATCGTCTACAGCCCGTACGCGATCCAGCGCGACACCCGCTCCTACGACCGGCACCTCGACTTCGACCCCGACCGGTGGCTGCCGGAGCGGGCCAAGGAGGTACCGAAGTACGCCATGAGCCCCTTCAGCGTCGGAAACCGCAAGTGCCCCAGCGACCACTTCTCCATGACCCAGCTGAGCCTGATCACCGCCGCGATCTCGGCGAAGTACCGCTTCGAGCAGGTCAGCGGGTCGAACGACACGACCCGCGTGGGCATCACACTGCGCCCCCACGACCTGCGGCTGCGGGCGATGCCCTGGTAGGCCACCTGTTACCGGCGCGTGCTCAGGAGGCCTGCGGGCCCCGGAACACGCGCCGGTAGGCGTTCACGGCACGGTGTACGGAAGGCGACTCAGAAGTCCTCGTCCAGGTCGACCGTGCCCTCGACCGCGACCTGGTACGCCGACGGGCGGCGCTCGAAGAAGTTCGTCAGCTCCTGAACGCCCTGCAGCTCCATGAAGGAGAACGGGTTCTCCGAGCCGTACACCGGGGCGAAGCCGAGACGGGTGAGCCGCTGGTCGGCGACGCACTCCAGGTACTGCCGCATCGACTCGGTGTTCATGCCCGGCAGACCGTCGCCGCACAGGTCGCGCGCGAACTGCAGCTCGGCCTCGACGGCCTCCTTCAGCATGTCGACGACCTGCTGCTGGAGCTCGTCGTCGAAGAGGTCCGGCTCCTCCTTGCGCACGGTGTCGACCACGTCGAACGCGAAGGACATGTGCATGGTCTCATCGCGGAACACCCAGTTGGTGCCGGTGGCGAGACCGTGCAGCAGACCCCGGCTGCGGAACCAGTAGACGTACGCGAACGCGCCGTAGAAGAACAGACCCTCGATGCACGCGGCGAAGCAGATCAGGTTGAGCAGGAAGCGACGCCGGTCGGCCTTCGTCTCCAGCCGGTCGAGCTTCTCCACCGAGTCGATCCACTTGAAGCAGAACTCGGCCTTCTCACGGATGGAGGGGATGTTCTGGACCGCGTCGAAGGCGGCGGCGCGGTCGTCCGGGTCCGGGAGGTAGGTGTCCAGCAGGGTCAGATAGAACTGGACGTGCACGGCCTCCTCGAAGAGCTGCCGGCTCAGGTACAGCCGCGCCTCGGGGGAGTTGATGTGCTTGTACAGCGTCAGGACCAGGTTGTTCGCCACGATCGAGTCGCCCGTCGCGAAGAAGGCCACCAGTCGGCCGATCAGGTGCTGCTCGGCCGGGGTCAGCTTCGCGAGGTCGGCGACGTCCGAGTGGAGGTCGACCTCCTCCACGGTCCAGGTGTTCTTGATCGCGTCCCGGTAGCGCTCGTAGAAGTCCGGGTAGCGCATGGGGCGGAGAGTCAGCTCGAAGCCCGGGTCGAGCAGATTGGCGTTACGGGTAGTCATTACTGGCAGGCCTCGCAGGACTCGGGGTTTTCCAGGGAGCAGGCGACGGCGTCGGGCTCGGCGACCTGCTGGACGGGGATGGCGGCGGGAGTCTGCGCCTGGGCGGCACGAGCGATCCGGGTCGCCGGGCGGGAGCGCAGGTAGTACGTCGTCTTCAGGCCGGACTTCCAGGCGTACGCGTACATCGAGGAGAGCTTGCCGATGGTCGGCGTCTCCAGGAAGAGGTTGAGCGACTGCGCCTGGTCCAGGAACGGGGTGCGGGCCGCCGCCATGTCGATCAGGCCGCGCTGCGGGATCTCCCACGCCGTGCGGTACAGCGCCCGCACCTCCTCGGGGATCCACGCGAAGTCCTGCACCGAGCCGTTAGAGTCGCGCAGCGCCTCGCGGGTGCGCGCGTCCCACACGCCGAGGTCCTTCAGGTCCTGCACCAGGTACGAGTTGACCTGCAGGAACTCACCCGACAGGGTCTCGCGCTTGAACAGGTTCGACACCTGCGGCTCGATGCACTCGTACACGCCCGCGATGGAGGCGATGGTGGCCGTCGGGGCGATGGCCAGGAGCAGCGAGTTGCGCAGGCCCGTGCCGGCGATGCGCCTGCGCAGGGCGTCCCACCGCTCGGGCCAGGTCAGCTCGACGCCGTAGTGGTCGGGGTGCAGCACACCCTGGGCCGTACGGGTCTTCTCCCAGGCCGGCAGCGGGCCGTTGCGCTCGGCGAGGTCGGCGGAGGCCTCGTACGCGGCGAGCATGATCCGCTCGGCGATCCGGGTGGACAGGGCCTTGGCCTCGGGCGAGTCGAAGGGCACACGCAGCTTGAAGAAGACGTCCTGCAGCCCCATCGCGCCGAGGCCCACGGGACGCCACTTGGCGTTGGACCGTCCCGCCTGCTCGGTCGGATAGAAGTTGATGTCCACGACGCGGTCGAGGAAGGTGACGGCGGTGCGGACGGTCTCGTCCAGCCGTTGCCAGTCGATGTCCCCGCCGGCCACGAAGGAACCGAGGTTCACCGAGCCCAGGTTGCAGACCGCGGTCTCCCCGTCGTCCGTGACCTCCAGGATCTCCGTGCAGAGGTTGGAGGAGTGGACCACATGGCCCGGCAGGGCCGTCTGGTTGGCGGTGCGGTTGGCGGCGTCCTTGAAGGTCATCCAGCCGTTGCCGGTCTGTGCGAGGGTGCGCATCATCCGGCCGTACAGCTCACGGGCCGGCAGGGTCTTCTTCGCGAGGCCCGCTGCCTCGGCCTTGCGGTAGGCGGCGTCGAACTCCTCGCCCCACAGGTCCACCAGCTCCGGCACGTCGGCGGGGGAGAAGAGCGACCACTGCCCGTCGGCGTTGACCCGACGCATGAACTCGTCCGGGATCCAGTGCGCGAGGTTCAGGTTGTGCGTACGGCGGGCGTCCTCACCGGTGTTGTCCCGCAGCTCCAGGAACTCCTCGATGTCGGAGTGCCAGGTCTCCAGGTAGACGGCCGCCGCTCCCTTGCGCCGGCCGCCCTGGTTCACGGCGGCCACCGAGGCGTCCAGGGTCTTCAGGAACGGGACGATGCCGTTGGAGTGCCCGTTGGTGCCGCGGATCAGCGAACCGCGGCTGCGGATCCGGGAGTACGACAGACCGATGCCGCCGGCGTGCTTCGAGAGCCGGGCCACCTGGTGGTAGCGGTCGTAGATGGAGTCCAGCTCGTCCAGCGGGGAGTCGAGGAGGTAGCAGGACGACATCTGCGGGTGCCGCGTGCCGGAGTTGAAGAGCGTGGGGGAGGACGGGAGGTAGTCGAGGCGGCTCATGAGCCCGTAGAGCGCCGCGACCTCGTCGACGGAGCGAGGGGTGTCGTCCTCGGCCAGGCCGCTCGCGACCCGCAGCATGAAGTGCTGGGGCGTCTCGATGACCTTGCGGGTGAAGGGGTGCCTCAGGAGGTAGCGGCTGTGCAGCGTGCGCAGGCCGAAGTAGCCGAAGCGGTCGTCGGCCGCCCGGTCGACCAGGGCGTCGAGGCGGGCCGCGTGCAGCCGCGCGAACTCCGCGGTGCGGTCGGCGATCAGGCCCTCGCGGTGGCCCACCGCGACGGACTCGGTGAAGGACGTCACGCCCTGCGAGGCGGCCTCGGCGCGGATGGAGGTGGTCAGCAGCCGGGCGGCCAGCTTCGAGTAGGCGGGGTCCTCGGAGATGAGCCCGGCGGCGGCCTCCGTGGCCAGCTCGCGCAGCTCCGACTCGTCCGCGCGCGCCGACCGGCCGCGCAGCGCGGCGGCGGCGACCCGGCCGGGGTCGGCGTCGGGGAGGTCGGCGGTCAGCTCGGTCAGGGTGCGCAGCAACGCGGCACCGGGACCGTCGGTGTCCAGGCCGCTGGCTGAAACCGGATCTGCTGGCGCGATGGTCACGTGGGGCTCTCCCTCGCTCGGCACGGGGGCCTTGCGGAGGGCAGGGGGCAGTCACGAGCGCACGCGGCGTCGCGTCCACCGGCCCACTCCACGAGGCCCGGACGTCAGGGCACACCGGCCGGACGGCCGGGTGCGCGCTGTCGGCAGGTCCTCGGACTGACACGAGCGTGCGGATGCACGCAAGTACACCGTTGCGGGACAGTTCCGGATTCGCACCGGATTCCCCTGCGGCGACAGCGAGGACGAGCATACATCTAGTGCCGGGCTGTCGTGTCACCCCCAGATGTTGTGTCGCACTGGTCTCAGAGCGTCAACTCATAGGTGAGCAGAGTGATGTCGGGCTGCCCGGGCAGCGGATTCCAGTCCCGCCCGGGAGTACGAACGAAGCCGAGGCGTTCGTAGATGCGGTGGGCCGCGTGCATGGTGCGCTTGGTCGACAGAACGATCCGTACGCAGCCGTCGACGGACCGCGCCCTGTCGACGCAGGCTCGCACGAGGCCCTCGCCGACTCCCCGGCCGCGCGCTGCCCGGTCGACGGCCAGCATCCGTATCTCGGCCTCTTCGGGGCGGGCGATGTCGGCCATGGGACCGCCCGACGGCACGAAGGTCACACCGCCGAGCGCCCTACCGTCCTCGACGGCGACCAGCACATCCGCGTCGGCGGCGCGCTTCGCCACGTCCCTCAGCTTGCCGAGGTACCAGTCGCTCTCCCCGAAGTCGAGGAGGCCGTCCCGGAGGTAGGCCTGGGCGGTGATCTTGCCCAGGGTCTCGTAGTCGTCGGGGGTCACCTGCCTGATCACGAAGTCCATGGCACCGAGTGTGCCGGACAGGCACGACAACGGGCCGCCGGATCAGCCTCCGACGGCCCGTGATCAGGACACCTCAGTGGCCGGCGCCCACCGGCAGCTCGGTCGTGACTCCAGGGTCGCCCACGTCCGCCGTGTAGTCCTCCGGCTTGGTCTCGTCGATGCCCTCGGGGGCGTTCGCGGCCTTCAGGACGAAGGTCAGGACCACCGTCACCGCGGCGTTCAGCACGAACGCGGTGAGGCCGATGTAGCCGATCTCGCCGATGCCGGGGATCTGCTTCGCCGAGCCGCCGAAGTGCTTCTGGGTCGGGGAAGCGACGCCGTACGCGGCGATGGTGCCGTACGCCATGCCGACCGCCCAGCCGGCGAGCAGCGCCCAGCGGTGGAACCAGCGGGTGAACAGGCCGCCGACCAGGGCCGGGAAGGTCTGCAGGATCCAGATGCCGCCCAGCAGCTGGAAGTTGATCGCGACCGTCTTGTCCATGGTGAGGACGAAGACCAGGGCGCCGACCTTCACCAGCAGCGAGACCAGCTTGGAGACCTGGGCCTCCTGCTTCGGCGTGGCGTCCGGCTTGATGAAGTCCCGGTAGATGTTGCGCGTGAAGAGGTTCGCCGCCGCGATCGACATGATCGCCGCCGGTACGAGGGCGCCGATGCCGATCGCCGCGAACGCCACGCCCGCGAACCAGTCCGGGAACATGTCCTCGAACAGCTGGGGAATCGCCAGCTGCCCGTTGGTGACCTTCACGCCGGCCGCGATCGCCATGAAGCCCAGCAGGGCCAGCAGGCCGAGCATCAGGGAGTACAGCGGCAGGATCGTGGTGTTGCGGCGGATCACGTCACGGCTCTTGGAGGAGAGGGTCGCGGTGATCGAGTGCGGGTACATGAACAGCGCGAGCGCGGAGCCCAGCGCCAGCGTGGCGTACGTCCACTGGCCCGCCTCCGGCGGCACGAGCGCGCCGCGCGGCTTGCCGGTCGCCGGGTTGACCTGGCTGAAGGCGTGGCCCGCCTTGGCGAAGATCTCGTCGAACCCGCCCAGCTTGATCGGGATGTAGATGATCGCCACCGCGATGACGATGTAGATCAGCGCGTCCTTCACGAACGCGATCAGGGCGGGGGCGCGCAGACCGGAGGAGTAGGTGTACGCGGCCAGCACACCGAAGGCGATGAGCAGCGGCAGGTCCCGTACGAACCAGTTGCTGGCGCTGTCCCCGCCGACCCCCATCACGTCCAGCACCGCCTGGATGCCGACGAGCTGGAGCGCGATGTACGGCATCGTCGCCAGGATGCCGGTCAGGGCCACCGCGAGCGACAGGCTCTTGGAGCCGAAGCGGCCGCGCACGAAGTCCGACGTCGTCACATAGCCGTGCTTGTGGGACACCGACCACAGGCGGGGCAGGAACGTGAAGATCAGCGGGTAGACGAGGATCGTGTACGGCACCGCGAAGAAGCCGGACGCGCCCGCCGCGTAGATCGCCGCCGGTACGGCGACGAAGGTGTACGCCGTGTACAGGTCGCCGCCGAGCAGGAACCAGGTGATCCAGGTCCCGAACGAGCGTCCGCCCAGGCCCCATTCGTCCAGCGAGTGCTCGTTCTCGGCCCTGCGCCAGCGTGCGGCGAGGAAGCCCATGACCGTGACGGCCAGGAAGAAGAAGATGAAGACGCCGAGCGCGACGCCGTTGACGCCGTTCTTCACCGCGCCTCACC
The DNA here is from genome assembly GCF_040680235.1 of Streptomyces sp. NPDC052101. Taxonomy (NCBI): domain Bacteria; kingdom Bacillati; phylum Actinomycetota; class Actinomycetes; order Kitasatosporales; family Streptomycetaceae; genus Streptomyces; species Streptomyces sp. NPDC052101. The sequence continues at coordinate 95,912 of NZ_JBFAWH010000015.1, read as the reverse complement.
GCCCTTCCGGGGGCCGCGGGCGCGCTGGTCGCGCTGCCACAGCTTGTACGCGGTCATGGTGAGCGCGGTGGAGATCAGCACCCAGAGCATCTGGTACCAGTAGAAGAACGGGATCCCGATGAACGCGGGGTCCGTCTTGGCGTAGGAGCCGACCCAGAGCATCGCCACGAAGGGCGCGACGAGACACAGGCCGATGATCACGCGGACCGGTGTCACCACCGGTGGTCTCACTTCAGGTGCTTCGGACATGCCACGGCTCTCCGTCCCCTCGCTGATCACCTGGGTAATGCGCAGGCAATCTAGGTGACGGTGTCGCGACAGCGGAAGACCTCGTCCGTATATCGGTATATCGATTCAGCGAACGCCACCGGCCCTGCCCGTCGCGGGACTTACTCGGTCGGCCGCTTCAGCCGCGCGACGAACTTGTAGCGGTCCCCCCGGTACACGGACCGCACCCACTCCACCGGCTTGCCCTCGCGGTCCAGGGAGTGGCGGGAGAGCATCAGCATCGGTAGGCCCACGTCGGTGCCGAGCAGGCCCGCCTCGCGGGGGGTGGCCAGCGAGGTCTCGATGGTCTCCTCGGCCTCGGCGAGATGGACGTCGTAGACCTCGGCGAGGGCGGTGTAGAGGGACGTGTACTTCACCAGGGAACGGCGCAGGGCCGGGAAGCGCTTGGCCGACAGATGGGTGGTCTCGATCGCCATCGGCTCGCCGTTGGCCATGCGCAGTCGCTCGATGCGCAGTACGCGCCCGCCGGCGCTGATGTCGAGCAGCCCGGCGAGCCGGTCGTCGGCGGTGATGTAGCCGATGTCCAGCAGCTGCGAGGTCGGCTCCAGGCCCTGGGCGCGCATGTCCTCGGTGTAGGAGGTGAGCTGGAGCGTCTGGGAGACCTTGGGCTTGGCGACGAAGGTGCCCTTGCCCTGGATGCGTTCGAGCCGGCCCTCCACGACCAGTTCCTGCAGGGCCTGGCGGACGGTGGTGCGGGAGGTGTCGAACTCGGCGGCCAGGGTGCGCTCGGGCGGGACCGGCGTGCCCGGAGCCTGCGTCTCCGTCATGTCGAGCAGGTGCTTCTTCAGGCGGTAGTACTTGGGCACGCGCGCCGTACGGACGGTCGTCCCGGCCTCGTTCTCCGCACTGCTGACGTCGGTGCTCATGCTCCGCCTTCCCGGCTCCGGATGCCGAAAGCGACCGACTGGCATCGGCCACGGCTCACATCGTGGCACGGCTTCGGGGCTCAGGAGTCCACCCGCACGCTCCGTGATCTCCTCTGTATACCGTTGCCACCAGGGTTGGTCTAGTCCATCTGGGACTAGATCCCCTGCCAGTCCGGCTTGTTGTCGTAGGTGTGGCGGAAGTAGTCGGCCAGCTTCAGCTTGGACGCGGCCGCCTCGTCGACGACCACCGTGGCGTGCCGGTGCAGCTGGAGCGCGGAGGCCGGGCAGACGGCCGCGACCGGTCCCTCGACGGTCGCCGCGACCGCGTCCGCCTTGCCCTCGCCCGTCGCCAGCAGCACCAGATGCCGGGCATCCAGGATGGTGCCGATGCCCTGGGTGACGACGTGGTGCGGCACCTGCTCGATGTCGCCGTCGAAGAAGCGGGCGTTGTCGACGCGGGTCTGCTCGGTCAGCGTCTTGATCCGGGTGCGCGAGGCGAGCGAGGAGCACGGCTCGTTGAACCCGATGTGCCCGTCGGTGCCGATCCCGAGCAGCTGCAGGTCCACCCCGCCGGCCTCGGCGAGCGCCCGGTCGTACGCCTCGCACGCCGCCTGGATGTCCTTTGCGGTGCCGTCGGGTCCGAGGAACGCGTCCATGCCGATGCCGAGCGGCTCCAGCACCTCCCGGCGCAGCACCGAGCGGTAGGACTCGGGGTGGTCGGCGGGCAGTCCTACGTATTCGTCCAGCTGGGCTATGCGGGCCCGCGTCACGTCCACGGCGCCGGAGCGCACCTTCGCGGTCAGCGCCTGGTAGATGGGCAGCGGGGTGGAGCCGGTGGCCACACCGAGCAGGGCGTCGGGCTTGCGTCGCAGCAGCTGGGCCATGGCCTCGGCGATCAGCTCGCCGCCCGCCTCGGCGTCCGGAACGATGACAACTTCCACGCTGGGCCTGCCGTTCTGAAGTGGGCTCTGTGCGTCTCTATGTGGTTTAGACCAATCTAGCAGAATCGGGTTCACGCGGCGCCCTTCCTTATTTCCCTAAGGGTCGCTATAAAATGGCTGCATGGTGAGCGGTCAGGACATGAGTACACGGGCCGGAGTCTCCAGGACGCGCGGCCGGCCGCGCTCCTTCGATCGGGCCACGGCGCTGGAGAAGGCGCTCATGGCCTTCTGGGAGCACGGCTACGAGGCCACCTCGGTCTCCGACCTCACCCGGATCATGGGCATCGGCGCCCCCAGCCTGTACGCGGCCTTCGGTGACAAGCGGACCCTGTTCGAGGAGGTCGTCCGGGTCTACACCGGTACGCACGGCGCCTTCGGGGACCGCGCGCTCGCCGAGGAGCCCACCGCCCGGGCCGCGATCGAGCGCACGCTGCGCGAGGCCGCCGCCGAGTACACCGACCCCGCGCACCCGTACGGCTGCCTGGTCGTGCACGCCGCCACCAACTGCACCAGCCCCGAGGTGGAGCGGCTGCTGCGCGAGCGGCGCAACGCGAGCATCGCCGCACTGGAATCCCGTATCAGGGCGGATGTAGCGGCCGGACTGCTCCCCTCCGGTACCGATGCCGCCGCCCTCGCCCGGCATGCCGGCGCCATGATCCAGGGCATGTCCCAGCAGGCGCGCGACGGAGCGAGCAGGGAGGAACTGGAGGCACTCGCGGAAATTGCCATGTCCATCTGGCCCCGTGGCTGACCGAGGCGGGCTAGGCTGCGTGGCATCGGGTGCCATCACTCGTACATGCCGACAAGGCCGTGGACACACCCTTGTGGTCTAGTCCACAATCAAAGTGAACAAGCCTCCGTCTTCCCCGCACAGGAAGGCGGATCGAGGAACCGGCGCTCTCTGCCCTGACTGCCCCGGCTCCTCGACCTTCGGCCGACCGGGACCGCACACCCCGCGGCCGATGATGCTCCGGGCTGCGGTGCCGGGAGGGTTGAGGGTCCCTTCCAGGCGCCGCGGCCCGCGGGTGTTTTTCCAGCCATCCGCGGCCCGCGGGTACGCTCGCAGCGTGCCCTCCATGAACGAGCTGGTCCGCCAGCACACCGCCCTCGACGACTCCGACCTCGAGTGGCTCCATCTGCTGGTCTCGGAGTGGCAGCTGCTCTCCGACCTCTCCTTCGCCGACCTCGTCCTGTGGGTCCCCACCCGCGACGGCACCCGGTATGTCTCGGTCGCCCAGATGCGCCCCAACACCGGCCCCACCTCCTACCAGGACGACATGGTCGGCCACCTGGTCCCGCGCGGCCGCCGGCCCATGCTGGACGCGGCGCTGGACGAGGGCCGGATCGTGCGCGAGGGCGACCCGGAGTGGCGCGAAGAGGTCCCCGTACGGGTCGAGTCCATCCCTGTACGGCGCGAGGGCCGGGTCCTCGGGGTGATCGCCCGCAACACCAATCTGCTGACCGTCCGCACCCCGAGCCGGCTGGAGCTGACCTACCTCCAGAGCGCCTCGGACCTCGCGCAGATGATCGCCGCAGGATCGTTCCCCTTCCCCGACCAGCAGGTCGACATGGACGCCTCGCCGCGGGTCGGCGACGGCCTGATCCGGCTGGACGCCGACGGCGTCGTCCAGTACGCCTCCCCGAACGCGCTGTCCGCCTATCACCGGCTCGGCCTCGCCGCCGACCTGGTCGGCCAGCACCTCGGCCAGACCACCGCGGAACTCGCCCCGACCCGCGGCCCGGTGGACGAGGCGCTCGTCAAGCTCGCGAGCGGCTGGGCGCCGCGCGAGTTCGAGATCGAGGGCAACGACGGGGCGATCCAGTTCCGGGCGATCCCGCTCAAGCCCAAGGGCACCCGGATCGGCTCGCTGGTGCTGTGCCGGGACGTCACCGAACTGCGGCGCCGCGAACGCGAGTTGATCACCAAGGACGCCACCATCCGGGAGATCCACCACCGGGTGAAGAACAACCTCCAGACGGTTGCCGCGCTGCTGCGGCTGCAGGCCCGGCGCATCGAGTCCGAGCGCGGCCGGGAGGCCCTGGAGGAGGCCGTGCGCCGGGTCGGCTCGATCGCGATCGTGCATGAGACGCTGTCTCAGAACCTGGATGAGCGGGTGGAGTTCGACGACATCGCCGACCGCGTGCTGGCGATGGTCGCCGAGATCTCGCCGGGCAAGGTGACCGGACGGCGCACCGGCCGCTTCGGGATACTCGACGCCGAGGTCGCCACCCCGCTGTCGATGGTCCTCACGGAGATCCTGCAGAACGCCCTGGAGCACGGCTTCCGCGAGGGCGACACCGGTACGGTCGAGGTCTCCGCGGTCCGTGGCGGCACCACCAAGGAGGCCCGCCTCCTCGTCACCGTCCAGGACGACGGCGTAGGCCTGCCCGAGGACTTCGACCCGCACCGCTCGGGCAACCTCGGCCTGCAGATCGTACGCACCCTGGTGGAGGGGGAGTTGGGCGGTTCCTTCGACATGGTCCCGGCACCGGGGCGAGGCACCCGGGTGATCCTCGACATTCCGGTTCGGGCGCAGAAGTAGACTTCGGGCGCAGAAGCAGGCAAGTCCTCTCCTGCAAAAGGCAAAGCCCTTTACGCCAAAGGGGTTTGAGAACAGCAAAAAGCCCCGGACCGTCATTGGTCCGAGGCTTGTGCTCGTTGCTGCTCTGCTTATATCGCTAAGCGCATCGGGGGATACTGCGCGCTGCGGCTCGGGGGCGGGAGATGCGTGCGTGCTGCACGCGCCGCCAAGCTCAGGCTGTCAGCAGGGGCGGGTATGTCAGGCGGAGGCCTGACGGGCCCGGTTGCGGGCGGCGCGGCGCTTCATGGCGCGGCGCTCGTCCTCGCTGAGACCACCCCAGACGCCGGAGTCCTGGCCGGACTCGAGCGCCCACTGCAGACACTGCTCGATCACCGGGCAGCGACGGCAGACGGCCTTGGCTTCCTCGATCTGCAGCAGCGCAGGACCGGTGTTGCCGATGGGGAAGAAGAGCTCGGGGTCTTCCTCGCGGCAAACGGCGTTGTGACGCCAGTCCATGGCTGCTACCTCTCCTTGATTCTTCTGTACGTATGACGTGCAGGTTGCTTGTGAATGTGAACGCTTTCACGAATCCCTCAACAAGTGAAGGGCCGACCGCCGAGTCTTCACCCGGCGTGGTCCTTGGTTTGAAGAGGGGTTCCGGTGATCAGTGGAGGCCGGTCTTGCGGGCCGTCCCGATCGCCACGTAGAGACTCGCAAACCTCAGCGACGGATACAACCCCTTCCGGAAAGTTTTTTTTGATTCCTCGGTGTCGACTAGGTCACAGCCGTACTTCCATGGGGTGGATCCTGGCCTAAACGTTCGAGTGAAAGGACTTTCGCCCGTTCCGCTCACACAATCACACGCAGTGCACGGCGTACGCCTGTGAACGTCACGCTCCTACGCAGCCCGAGGTGGTCGCCGTCCATCTGCAGGGGCAAGGGAGCCTTCGAATGCAAGGTGAACTGGTCCTGATCGTGCAGGGAGACCACATGCCTGCCATGGGGTCCGCGCTCGGGGGACGAAGTGAGCAACTGGGTGCCATACCGGGCAACCGCGGCCGTCGACAGCCGGGTCAGACCCAGGACGTCGACACCGGTATCGAACGAGGCCTTAGGTGATGTGTACATGGGGCGATTGCCGAGATACGTCCAAGGCGACGTGTTCGAGACTATGGCCACCACAAGATCATCGATCGGGTCCTCGCCGGGCCGCTCCAGCGTGATCGAACCGTGCCGCCGGTTCTGCTCGCCGAGGAACTGCCGGATCACCTGTCGTACGTACAGCCCATGTGTCGACCTCTTGCCGCGCTCGCGCTGCTGCTCGACCCGGCCGACCACGCCCGCGTCGAAACCGAGCCCGGCGTTGAAGGTGAACCAGCGGTCGGGGACCGCCTCGTCCTCGGTGCCGGGCACGCCCGAGGTCAGCCCCAGCCCGACGTTCCGCTCCCGGCCCTCGCGCAGCGCGTCCAGCAGGGCGCCGGTGGCCTCCACCGGGTCGTTGGGCAGGCCCAGGGCGCGCGCGAAGACGTTCGTGGAGCCACCGGGCACGACGGCGAAGCCGGGCAGGCGGTCCAGGGCCGGGCCGGCGTGCAGAAGGCCGTTGACCACCTCGTTGACGGTGCCGTCGCCGCCGAGCGCGACCACGAGGTCGATGTCGTCACTGTCCGCCGCCTGCCGGCCGAGGTCGCGCGCGTGGCCGCGGTACTCGGTGGTGACCGCCTCCAGCTTCATCTCGCTCGCCAGCGCGTGGATCAGGACATCGCGCCTGCGTGCGCTTGTGGTGGTTGCCGCCGGATTGACCACGAGAAGTGCACGCATGGAGGGCAGCGTACCTACTGGGTGGTACTCGGCCCAGACCGAGGTAGGGATCAGGTAAGAGGAAAGGGGTCGAGTCCGGGCATTTGGGGCGCGGAGTCGCCGTAGCCGCACCCCTCCGCCACCTTCGGGGCCCGGCGGCTACCCTGCTGGGGTGAGCAGCGAGCAGAACCCCGCCCCGGACGACACCGCCGAAGCAGCAGGTCCCCGTCCTCGTCGGCTGACGTATGCCGCCCTGCTGGCCGCCCTGGAAGGCCTCGCGCTGGTGGCCGGCGGCCTGTGGGTGTTCGTCCTCGGGCTCACCGGAGACCCGGACGACCGGCAGCAGGCCGTGACCCTCGGCATCACCCTGGCCGTGCTCGCGCTGCTGCCGCTGCTCGCCGCGCGCGGGCTGCTGCTGCGGCGCAGCTGGAGCCGCGGACCTGCGGTGATCACTCAGCTCGTGGCCCTGCCGGTGGCCTACAACCTGCTCCAGGCCGACAGCATGGCCATCCCGGCCGGAATCGCCGTCGCGGTGGTCGCCGTCGCGGCACTGGTGCTGCTCGTGAACGGCGAGACGACCCGGGCCCTCGGCATCAAGGGGCCGGGCCGCGCCGAGTAGAGACGGGCGCTCTACTCCTCGACGAGCAGCTTCTCCCGCAGCTGGGCCAGCGTGCGGGCCAGCAGCCGGGAGACATGCATCTGGGAGATGCCGACCTCCTGCGCGATCTGCGACTGGGTCATGTTCCCGAAGAAGCGCAGCAGCAGGATCCGCTTCTCGCGCGGCGGCAGGTCCTCCAGCAGCGGCTTGAGGGACTCGCGGTACTCGACGCCCTCCAGCGCCTCGTCCTCCGCGCCGAGGGTGTCGGCGACCGCGGGTGACTCGTCGTCGGTGTCGGGGACGTCCAGGGACAGCGTGGAGTACGCGTTGGCGGACTCCAGGCCCTCCAGGACCTCCTCCTCGGAGATCGCGAGCTTCTCGGCCAGCTCGTGGACCGTGGGGGAGCGGCCGTGCAGCTGGGACAGCTCGGCCGTCGCCGTGGTCAGCGCGAGCCGCAGCTCCTGCAGCCGGCGCGGCACGCGCACCGCCCAGCCCTTGTCGCGGAAGTGCCGCTTGATCTCGCCGACCACGGTCGGGGTGGCGTACGTGGAGAACTCCACGCCACGCTCCGGGTCGAACCGGTCGACGGACTTGATCAGACCGATCGTGGCGACCTGTGTGAGGTCGTCCAGCGGCTCGCCTCGGTTGCGGAACCGGCGCGCCAGGTGCTCCACGAGGGGGAGATGCATGCGGACCAGCTGGTTGCGCAGCTCCGCGTACTCCTGGCTGCCCGCGTTCAGCTTGCGCAGCTCGACGAACATCGCCCGCGCACCGCTGCGGTCCGCCGGGTCGTGCTGTGCGGCCTGCGGGGCCTGCACGGCCTGCACGGTCTCCGCGCCCGGCGCGTCGTGCTCGGCGTCTCGCTCGTGCTCGCTCATCGTCCCGCCCGTAGCCCTTCCCGGAGCCCTGGCCCCCGCGCGGACGGCGGGTCCGGCGCCGCCGGCCTTCTCCGGCCCCGCGCCCTGCACGGCGCCGTCACCTTCGGCGGGCGCGGAGTCGTCCACCGGGTGTGGCCTGGCCTGCTCGGGGATGCCGTCGATGCCGTCCGCCATGCGCCGGGAACCGTCCCGGGGGGCCTCCCCGGAGATCTCGTCCGCGCTCGGCCAGGGGGCACCCCCGTCCCCGGCCGGCAGCTCGCGTGTGCCGCGCTCTTCGTCCCGCACCGGACCGTCCCCGTTCCTCACGCCGGGCCGGGGCCCGCGCCGCGCTGTTTGTAGAGGCTGATCGACACGGTCTTGTCCTCGTCGACGGCGGACGAGACCTTGCCCGCGAGGGCCGACAGCACGGTCCAGGCGAAGGTGTCCCGCGAGGGGGCGTGACCGTCCGTGGTCGGCGCCGAGACAGTGACCTCCAGCGAGTCGTCGACGAGCCGGAAGACACAGCTGAGCACGGAGCCGGGCACGGCCTGTTGGAGCAGGATCGCGCACGCCTCGTCCACGGCGATGCGCAGGTCCTCGATCTCGTCCAGGGTGAAGTCCAAGCGGGCCGCGAGACCGGCCGTGGCCGTCCGCAGCACCGACAGGTAGGCACCCGCGGCCGGCAGCCGGACTTCCACGAAGTCCTGATTCGCCGCGGGCTCGCCTGCGATCTGGGACACCCTCACCTCCATGGTGGTACAAGCTTTACGGGGCCGAGGGTCGCCCCCCGGGGTAACGCGTACGTGGTTCGGCGGTGACGCTATCGCGCTCCGAACGTTCCTGTCCCGGGACCCCAACCCCCCTGGCGTCACTCACAGTAAAGCTGTGTATACGCTCCGTGTCTAGAGGGTTTGCGGGCCCAAATGGGAAGAGCGCGCGCCGGGTTGACGTACCCAGACGTCCGACGCTCGAACCGTCGTGCGGCCGCCGCCGCATGCAGTGTCACACGAGAACGCGCTCGGACGGGAATGCGACCACGCGGGAACCCGCTGAGGAGAGGGCTCAGACGAGCACGTGGTCCACGAAGCACCACCGCCACTCCTCGCCGGGCTCGAAGGACCGCATGACCGGGTGACCGGACGTCTCGTGGTGCTGTGTCGCGTGCCTCCCGGGCGAGGAGTCGCAACAGCCGACGTGACCGCAGCTGAGGCACAGCCGCAGCTGCACCGGGTGCGTGCCGTCCCGCAGGCACTCCGGGCAGGTCGCGTTCAGCGGGTCCGGTTCCGGGTGCGGCAGCGCGTCGGCGTGCGTGCACTGTTTCATGATTGCCAGATTACGACGGGTGTGCGGGTGGCCGCGCGGAAGAACGAGGGCGGGCGAGGACCATGGACGTGATGCCGCTGCTGTTGCTGGTGGCGGGCAGTGCGGCGGTCGCGGGGGCCGCCCGGCGCACTCCCGTGCCGGCCCCGCTGCTGCTGGTCGCCGTGGGCCTGGCCGTCTCGTACCTCCCCGGAGTCCCGCACTACACCCTGGACCCGGACGTCGTCCTGCCGCTGGTGCTGCCCCCGTTGCTCTACAAGGAGGGCACGGAGAGTTCGTACCTCGATCTGCGCGCCCAGATGCGGCCCGTGGGGCTGCTGTCGATCGGGTACGTGCTCTTCGCGACCTTCGTCGTCGGCTGGGTCGCCTATCTCGTCGTACCGGGGCTGCCGCTGACCGCCGCGCTGGTGCTGGGCGCTGTCGTCGCGCCGACGGACGCGGTCGCGGCCGCGGCGATCGCACGCCGGGTGGGCCTGCCGTCCAGGATCACCACCATCCTGCAGGGCGAGTCCCTGCTGAACGACGCCACCGCGATCACCGCCTACAAGGTGGCCCTCGCCGCGGCCGTCGGCGAGGGCGCCACCTGGGCGGGCGGGATCGGCGAGTTCCTGCGGGCCGCCGTGGGCGGTGTCGTCGTCGGGCTGGTGCTCATGGTGCCGATCCACTGGCTGCGCACCCACCTGAAGGAGGCGCTGCTGCAGAACACCCTCTCCCTGCTGATCCCGTTCGTCGCCTACGGCGTGGCCGAGCAGTTCCACGGCTCCGGCGTCCTCGCGGTCGTCGTGGTCGGCGTCTACCTCGGGCACCGCGCGTGGGAGGTCGACTTCGCCACCCGGCTCCAGGAGGACGCGGTGTGGCGGATGGTCGCCTTCCTGCTGGAGTCGGCCGTCTTCGCGCTGATCGGCCTGCAGCTGCCGACCGTTCTCAAGGGGCTGGGCGCGTACGAGGGGGCCGACGCGGCCTGGTACGCGATCGCGGTCTTCGGCGTGGTCGTCACGGCCCGCTTCGTCTGGGTCTACCCCGCGGCCTTCCTGCCCCGCACGCTCTCCCGCCGCATCAGGGAGCGCGAGGACAACCCCACCTGGCGGGCGCCGATCGTGACGTCGTGGGCCGCCATGCGGGGCGTGGTGTCGCTGGCCATCGCGTTCTCGATCCCGCTCACGGTGCACGGCGGCGCCCCCTTCCCGCAGCGCAACCTGATCCTCTTCCTGACCTTCACCACGGTCATCGGCACGCTGGTCGTGCAGGGCCTGACGCTCGCGCCGCTGATCCGCCTGATGCGCTTCCCCGGCCGCGACCGGCAGGCCGAGACGCTCGCCGAGGCCAACGCCCAGGCGCAGGCCTCCCGGGCCGCCGAGCACCACCTCGACGACCTCCTCTCCGACGAGCACAACGCCCTGCCCCCGCCGCTCGCCGACCGCCTGCGCACGGTCCTGGAGCGCCGCCGCAACGCCGTCTGGGAGCGCCTCGGCCAGACCAACCCGGTCACCGGAGAGTCGGTCGACGACACCTACCGCCGCCTCTCCCGCGAGATGATCAGCGCCGAGCGCGAGGTCTTCGTCAAGCTCCGCGACCTCCGCCACATCGACGACGAGATGCTGCGCGCGCTGCTCAGACGCCTGGACCTGGAGGAGGCGGCGGCCTACCGGGAGGCGGGTTAGGGCCCGTCCTGCGGACCGGCTCTAGTCCTCGGGGAACGGCCGTCCGGTGACGACGGCGGCGATCGTCGTCCCGCGCCCGAAGGCGCCCTCGTCCGCGAGGGTGACGAGTCCGTAGAGCAACTTGGCGACATAGAGACGTTCCACGGGCAGTCCATGGCGGTCCTCGAAGTCCCGTGCGAACGCGTGCAGTTCGGGTGTCGTACGGGCGTAACCGCCGAAGTGGAAGCGCTCGTCGAGGGACCAGGAGCCGGTACGGCCGCCGAAGGCACGCTCCTGCAGCGCCTGTATGTCGCCCTCCAGGAACCCGCCCCTGAGCACCGGCACGCCGAGCGCCCGCTGCCCGGCGCCCAGGCCGGCGGCCAGCCCCGCGAGCGTGCCCCCGGTGCCGCAGGCCACCGCGACGACATCGGCCTGCCCGCGCAGTTCCCCGCCCAGCGCCCGGCAGCCCCGTACCGCCGCGCCGTTGCTGCCGCCCTCGGGCACGACGTACGCCTCCTCGGCGCCGGCCCCGCGCAGGATCGCCGCCAGTGTCTCCGGCTCGGCCTTGCGCCGGTACGTCGATCTGTCGACGAAGTGCAGCCGCATGCCGTCCGCCGCGCACCGGGCCAGGGAGGGGTTGAGCGGCCGGCCGGCCAGCTCCTGGCCGCGGACCACGCCGACGGTCGGGAGCCCGAGCAGGCGGCCCGCGGCGGCGGTGGCGCGCAGATGGTTGGAGTAGGCCCCGCCGAAGGTGACCAGCGGCCGGCCCCGCGCCGCCTCGACGTTCGGCACGAGCTTGCGCCACTTGTTGCCGATGAGATGGGGGTGGATCAGGTCGTCACGCTTGAGGAGCAGCCGCAGACCGTGCCGTTCGAACCGGTGGTCCCGCACCTCCTGGAGGGGTGACGGGAGACGGGGCGCGAGCGGGTCGGGGCTGGTCACCGCTCCATTGTCGCCCGGTGCGGTCCCACGAGGGCGCGGGGAACCGCACATCACGTCCACCGAAACGGTCCTTCTCTCTGCCCGCTTATCCGATGATCCATTCCCGCTCTTTCGGGTAATGGCGCGGCCACGATCCGTGATGGAAGGCTCGGGTGCCGAGACCGGTGCTCCCTGCGATTCGGCGCCGGGCATACCTGGGAGGCAATTCTCTATGTCGGTAGGCGAAGAGGTCCGCACGGATCAGGGCAAGCCGCAGCAGTCCCTCGGGACGGCGGCAGCGCGGAACCTGGCCACCACCACCAAGTCCGTTCCGCAGATGCAGGAGATCAGCTCCCGCTGGCTGCTGCGCACACTCCCGTGGGTCGACGTACAGGGCGGCACATACCGGGTGAACCGGCGACTGGCGTACACCGTCGGCGACGGTCGGATCACCTTCGTGAAGACCGGGGACCAGGTCGAGGTCATCCCGGCCGAACTCGGCGAGCTGCCGGCCCTGCGCTCGTACGAGGACGAGGAGGTGCTGACGGAGCTGGCCCGGCGCTGCCGTCAGCGCGACTTCGCGCCCGGCGAGGTGATCGCCGACTTCGGCAACCAGACGGGCGAGGTGTACCTGCTGGCGCACGGCAGGGTCGAGAAGGTCGGCACCGGCCCCTACGGCGACGACGCCGTCCTCGGAGTCCTCGCCGACGGCGCCTACTTCGGCGAGCAGGCACTGCTGGACCCGGACGCCATCTGGGAGTTCACCGTCCGTGCGGACACCGCGACCACGGTGCTCATCCTCAGCCGCCAGGACTTCCAGCAGGTCGCGGAGCGCTCGGACACCCTGCGCGCCCACCTGGAGCAGCTGCGCTCGGTCCCGGAGCAGCGGACCAACAAGTACGGCGAGAAAGAGGTCGAGCTGGCGGCCGGCCACTTTGGCGAGCCCGACATCCCGCACACCTTCGTGGACTACGAACCCCGGCCCCGCGAGTACGAGCTGAGCATCGCCCAGACCGTGCTGCGCATCCACTCGCGCGTGGCCGACCTGTACAACCAGCCGATGAACCAGACCGAGCAGCAGCTGCGGCTCACGGTCGAGGCGCTCAAGGAGCGCCAGGAGCACGAGCTGATCAACAACCGCGACTTCGGCCTGCTCCACAACTGCGAGTACGACCAGCGGACCCAGCCGCACGACGGCGTGCCCAGCCCGGACGACATGGACGAGCTGCTCAGCCGCCGGCGGAGCACCAAGCTGTTCCTGGCCCACCCGCGCGCGATCGCGGCGTTCGGGCGCGAGCTGAACAAGCGCGGACTGGTCCCGGAGTCCGTCGAGATCGCCGGCAACCGCATCCCGACCTGGCGCGGAGTGCCGATCTACCCCTGCAACAAGATCCCGGTCACCCCGGAGCGCACGACCTCGATCATCGCGATGCGTACCGGCGAGCAGGATCAGGGTGTCATCGGCCTCAGGCAGTCGGGCATCCCGGACGAGATCGAGCCGAGCCTGTCCGTCCGGTTCATGGGCATCAACGAACAGGCCGTCATCAAGTACCTGGTGACGGCCTACTACTCGGCGGCCGTGCTGGTGCCCGACGCGCTCGGCGTGCTGGAGAACGTCGAGATCGGCCGCTGGAGGTGACGTTTCCGCACGTCGCGGCCGTGTCCCCGCTCGCCCGGGAGGGTAGACCCTCGGAATATGCGTCCGGCCGGGCCGGCGACGCCGGTGTCCGCGGACCTGGCGAGGGGGAGACATGGCCGAGTTCATGACGGAGACCGAACAGCGTTCCCCCTCCGCGCCGCACCCCGGCACGGAGGGGGAACGACGGGGGAGGACCGGCGACGGCGAGGCCGGTCCGCTCGACGGGCAGGAGGCGGCTGTGCTGCTGGAGCGCACCCGCGCCCTGGTCGACCCGGAGCTGCGCGCGGCCCTGGAGTCGCTGCCCGGCTCCATGCGCCGTATCGCGCTCTACCACTTCGGCTGGCAGCACGCGGACGGCACCCCGGCGCGGGGCAACGCCGGCAAGGCGATCCGGCCCGCGCTCGTCCTGGCGGCGGCCACCGCCCTCGGCGGACCGGCGGCCCGTACGGCGGCGGTCCGGGCGGCGGTGGCGGTCGAACTGGTCCACAACTTCACGCTGCTGCACGACGACGTGATGGACCGGGACACCTCCCGCCGGCACCGGCCCACGGCCTGGACCGTGTTCGGCGACGCCGATGCGATCCTCGCCGGTGACGCCCTTCAGGCGCTGGCCCTGCGACTGCTCGCCGAGGACCCGCGCCCGGCGTCCCGCCCCGCCGCGGCCCGGCTCGCGGACTGCGTCATGGAACTGTGCGCCGGCCAGCACACCGACACGGACATGGAAGGCCGCGCCCCGGACGAGGTCACCCTCGACGAGGTGCTCGCCATGGCCGAGGCGAAGACCGGCGCGCTGCTGGGCTGCGCCTGTGCCCTCGGCGCGCTGTACGCGGGCGCGGGCCACGAGGAGGTGGCGGCGCTGGACGGCTTCGGCCGCCAGGCCGGGCTCGCCTTCCAGCTGATCGACGACGTCATCGGGATATGGGGTGACCCGGGGCGCACCGGGAAGCCCGCCGGCGCGGATCTCGCCGCCCGCAAGAAGTCGCTGCCCGTGATGGCGGCCCTGTCCTCCGGCACGGAGGCGGCGGCCGAACTCGCCGAGCTGTACGGCAGCCCGCATGTCTCCGGTGACGCCGAAGGCCTCGCGCGCACGGCGCTGGCCGTGGAGCGGGCCGGCGGCCGGGACTGGGCGCAGGCCGAGGCGGCCGACCGGATGGCCCGCGCCATGCAGGCGCTGGCCCGCGCGGTTCCCGCCCCCGAGACGGCGGGCGGTCTGCTGGCGCTCGCCGAGTTCGTCACCCGGCGCAGCAGCTGAGCCCCGCCGGCCCCGCCGGCGCGAAAGAACCCGGAGACCCTGCCTGTGCGGTTCCTGACCCCGCACGGGCACCGAGGCTCCGGCCAGGCGGGCCTCGCGCATCCCCACAGTGTGCGGGGCCCGCCGCTGCGCAAGGGCGCCCGAAAACCACTCAAATCTACTTGGGACTTGAACCACGACATCTGAAGTACTATGAATAAAGCACTACAGTCGAAGTGATTTCACGGAAAAGAGACCGGCTTGCGCAAACTCACCTACTTCGTCGCCTGCTCGCTCGACGGCTTCATCGGCGACGAGCACGGTGACGCCTCCGCGATACACCGCTTCCTGGACGAGGAGTACTTCGCCTACCTCGGAGCGGAGTTCCCGGAAACCCTGCCCACCCATGTCCGCCGGCGGCTCGGCTTCGACGGCCTGCCGGGCAAACGGTTCGACACCGTCGTCCAGGGCAGGGCCAGCTACGAGCTGGCCCTCAAGGAGGGCATCACCAGCCCCTACGCCCATCTGCGCGAGTACGTCGCCTCCCGCACCATGGGAGCGTCCCCCGACCCGCACGTCGAGATCATCTCCGCCGGCCTGGCCGACAGGGTCCGCGCGCTGAAGGCGGAGGAGGGCGGCCTGGACATCTGGCTGTGCGGCGGTTCGCGCGTCGCCGGAGAGCTGCTGGACGAGATCGACGAACTCGTCATCAAGACCTACCCGCTCGTCTACGGCGCCGGCATGCCGATGTTCGGCAGCGGCCTCGACATCAAGGAGTTCACCCTCGGCGAGGTGCGGACCCTGGCCAACGGCGTGCTCGTACGGACGTACACGAGGAAGGCCTGAGCCCGCCGCCGAGGCCGTAGCGTGGCCGTATGCCGAAACTCCCCCGCATCTTCCACATCACCGAGCGCTCCCTCTGGCAAGCGGCCCGCGAGCGCGGCACCTACGAGGTGTCGACGCGTGGCCGCACCCTGCAGGAGGAGGGCTTCCTCCACTTCTCCACCCGTGAACAGCTCCCGCGCATCGCCGAGTTCCTCTACGGCGACTACGACGGCCCGGACGAGCTGGTCGTCCTCGTCGTGGACCCGGCCCTGGTCGGCGTGCCGGTGAAGTACGAGGCCGCGGAGCCGGGCGGGGAGGAGTTCCCGCACGTGTACGGCCCGCTGCCGGCCGGCGCCGTGGTGGACGTGGAGCCCTGGGGCTGACCGACGAGCGCCGGCGCCTAGGCGCCGGCCGTGTCCCGGTCGGCGTCCGGCAGGCCGCCCGTCTCCGGATCCCGGCCGGTCAGGCAATAGGTGCCGCCGGCCGGGTCGCGCATCACCGTCCAGTGCGGGCCGTGGTGCACCGGGACGGCGCCGTACTCCTCGTGCCGGGCGCGGACGGCGGCGATGTCCGCGCAGGCGAGGTCGAGATGGGCGGAGGCGGGACGCTCGTCGCCGAGCCGCTGGAGCAGGATCCGGACGGGAAGTCCCGCCGGCGGCTTCAGCACCTCGAACTCCGGCCGCGAGCCGGTCAGTCGCTCCCAGCCGGTGAGCCCGGCCCAGAAGGCGGACTCGCCGGCATACGCGGACGGCGGGATGTCGAGGCACACCTGGTCCAGCCGGCTGCCCGCCACCACCGGCGGCCGTACCGTCTCCCCGTGCCAGGGCACGGCACAGAACGACTGACCCGCCGGAGACCGCAGTACGGCCCAGTCGCCGTGGTCCGCCACCAGCTCCGCGCCGAGTTCCCGGGCCGCCCCGACCAACTCCCGTACGTCCTCCACGCAGAGGTCGAGGTGGGCGCCGCCGTCGCCCTCGCCGACGCCCTGGAGCTTCACGCACGCGTCCGTCCCGGCCGCCGCGTCGGGCAGCAGGGTCATGAACTCGCCCTGTCCACCGCGGGGTTCGGACGCATGGGTGCCGGTGACGGCCGTCCAGAAGACGCGCGCCTCGGACAGCCGCGCGGCGGGCCGGTCCACGAAGGCGTACGTCCAGCGAATGATCATGCGGAGAGTGTAGGCGGGAACTCCTCGGCGGGGCCGGGGAATTCACGCGGGCTGCCGGGGGACTTCGGCGCGGGCCGTTCAGGGAATTTCGCGCGGACCGTTCAAGGAATTTCATGCAGGCCGTTCAGGATTTTCACGGGGGCGGCTCACTCCGCGGGGCGCTGGAGGAACCGGAGCTGGTTGCCCGCCGGGTCCCGGAAGGCGCAGTCGCGCACCCCGTACGGCTGGTCCGTCGGCTCCTGGAGCACATCGCCGCCGGACTCCCGTACCCGCTCGTACAGCGCGTCGCAGTCCTCGGTCGTGAAGATGACACCCCGCAGCATGCCCTTGGCGAGCAGTTCGGCCATCGCCTGCCGGTCGGCGGGAGAGGCGTCCGGGTTCGCGCCGGGCGGCTCCAGCACGATCTCGACGTCCGGCTGGAGCGGTGAGCCCAGGGTCACCCAGCGCATGCCCTCGAAACCCACGTCGTTGCGGACCTCCAGACCGAGCACGTCGCGGTAGAAGGCGAGCGCCTTGTCATGGTCGTCCACCGCGATGAAGCACTGCTTGAGTTTCACGTCCATGGGCTCACGCTAGGCCCATTCGGGCCATGGCGCGCGCGAGTCACCAGGGCCGGCGGCGCGGGCGGGTGAACGTACGGGCCACACAGGACGGGATCACGGCGCTCTCCTCGTGGTCGCCGGCCCGGTAGGCGCTCGGCGTCCGGCCGACCAGCTCGGTGAAGCGGGAACTGAACGAGCCGAGCGACGTGCACCCCACGGCCAGGCAGACCTCGGTCACGGTGAGGTCGCCCCGGCGCAGCAGCGCCTTGGCCCGCTCGATCCGGCGCGTCATCAGATAGCTGTACGGCGTCTCGCCGAAGGCCTTGCGGAAGCTGCGCTGGAAGTGGCCCGGCGACATATGGGCGCCGCGGGCCAGCTCGGCCATGTCGAGCGGCTCGGCGTACTCGCGGTCCATGCGGTCGCGCACGCGCCGCAGCCGTCTGAGGTCCTCCAGGGTCACGTGCCCAGCGTGGCACAGGGCACTGACATCGAGGGACCCGCCCGACAGCGCCGGACAGAACGAATCCGCACAGGAATGCACAACAGGCTCCCCCATCTTCGACACTCCGTTCGCCTCCGGTTCGCCGTGCATTGGCCTGCCCTTGCTTGCCTTGGGGAATGGACCACATCACGTTCCTCGTGGCGGTCGTCATCGTCACGGGACTGGCGTTCGACTTCACGAACGGGTTCCACGACACCGCGAACGCGATGGCGACCTCCATCGCCACCGGCGCGCTCAAGCCGCGCACCGCGGTTCTGGTCAGCGGGATCCTCAATATCGTCGGCGCCTTTCTGTCCACCGAGGTGGCCAGGACGATCTCCGGCGGGATCGTGGACGACACACGGGTCAGTTCGGCCATGATCTTCGCCGGACTGGTCGGGGCGATCCTGTGGAACCTGGTGACCTGGCTCGCGGGCCTGCCCTCCAGTTCCTCCCACGCCCTCTTCGGCGGACTGATCGGCGCCGTCTGGGTCGGAGCGGGCTCCGACGGCGTGCACTTCGACAAGGTTGCCGAGAAGGTGCTGATCCCGGCCGTGGCCTCCCCGGTGGTCGCCGGTGTGGCCGCCCTGGTCGCCACCTACCTCGCCTACAGGCTCAGCGCCCGCGCCCGCCAGGACTCGGTGACCAAGGGCTTCCGGCTCGGCCAGATCGCCTCCGCGTCCCTCGTCTCCCTCGCGCACGGCACCAACGACGCCCAGAAGACCATGGGCGTCATCACGCTGACGCTGATCTCGGCGGGGGCGCTCGGCCATGACGCGGGCCCGCCGGTGTGGGTGATCGGCGCGGCCGGCCTCGCCATCGGTCTCGGCACCTATCTGGGCGGCTGGCGGATCATCCGCACCATGGGCAAGGGGCTGGCGGAGATCCAGTCGCCGCAGGGCTTCGCCGCCGAGACGGCCTCCACGACGGTGATCCTCACCTCCGCCCACCTCGGCTTCGCGCTGTCCACCACGCAGGTGGCCTCGGGCAGCATCCTCGGCGCCGGTCTCGGCCGCCGCCTCGCGGAGGTCCGCTGGGGCGTGGCCGGCCGCATGGTGCTGGCCTGGCTGATCACCCTGCCGGCCGCCGCACTGGTCGGCGGCCTCGCGGCGAGCGTGGTCAAGCACGGCGGCAACGCCGGTACGGCGGTCATCGCCCTGGTCGCCCTGGCCCTCGCCGCCGTCATCGTCGTCGCGTCCCGCCGCAACCCGGTGCGCGCCGACAACGTCAACGACCACCACGAGGTCACCGTCCGCAACCCGGCGCCGACCGACGTCGGCACGGCCGCCTGAACCTCCGGGAGCCCCCATGCATGTCGACTGGTCCGCCCTCGGCAAGGTCGCCGCGGTCAGCCTCGGTGTCACGGTCGCCGTGGTCGTCGTCTTCACCTTCGGCGTCCTCGGCCTGTCCCGAGCCGAGGCCGACCGCTCCGGATCCGCCACCGCGGGCCGGGCCCAGGCCGCCCTGTGCTTCCTCGCCTGCGCGGCAGTGGTGGCGTACGGGATCTATCTGATCGTGCCGCAGTTCCACTGACGGCCGGTACGCACGCGCGGGGGCCCGGCCGGGGAAACCGGCCGGGCCCCGCTGTCAGCGGCCCGCGCTCAAGTGCGCGAGTCGGTCCTTCAGGCGCGCGGAGAGCGTACCGCGGATTTCCGGTGCGAGCTTGCCGGTCTCACCCCAGGCGAGCGTCAGCTCGGCCACGCGACGCAGCTTGATGTTGGCGCTCATGGACGTCTCGCGGAGGATGTCCCACGCCTCCGCGGCCGTGACCCTGCCCACGGCGACGATCACGCCGATCGCCTGGTCGATCACCGCATGGGAGCCCACGGCCCGCTCGAGCTGGGAGACGGTGATCTCCAGCTGCCGGATACGGTCGTTCGGGGCCGGCAGCGTCTGCCCCGTGCCGGGGATTCGGTCCGCGTGCTCTTCCATCTCGTCTCCGCCGTGTGGATACGGTCGTCCCTCTCGTGCCCGGCCATACGCTACGTAAGCCTGCCGAGGCGCTGCGCCGCTCGCGCTCGGGGTTTCAGGGTTTCCACACCTCCGGGCCTCCGCCGTGCCACTCGATCAGGGGATGGTCGGCCACCTCCACCTCGTCCAGCGGATGCAGGCCGGCCTGCTCCAGGAACAGCAGCAGATCGTGCAGGCAGTGCGCGGTGCCGAGGAACTCCACGTCCACGCGCACTCGACGGCCACCCAGCTCGTCGGGCGCGTACACCACCACCCGTCGCTCAGCCACGGCTCCATCCTCCTCCACTTCCCTCGCGAGAGCGACGCATGGGCAGGAAGGGTCATCCCCGGGTATCGGACCACTTGAGGTGGACGGCGGTCTCGTGGAACCCCAGACCGCGATAGAAGTCGGCCGCCCTGCGCGTCGGCACGGTCACCTCGACGTCCTGTGCCTGCCGGGGCTCTTTCCTGGGCGGCCCGGACCAGCGCGGAACCCGTACCGCGTCCGCGCAGGGGCGCGTCCACGGTCAGTTCCAGCAGTTCGAGGATCGTTCCGCCGGCGAAAAGGGTGGGCATGCGCAGCGCGAGCAGGTATCCGACGACGCGCGAGTCCTGCTCGGCGACGAGGAACTCGGCGCTGCCGGCTGCGGCGGCAGCGATGATCCGGGGGAAGGTGACGTCGTCGAAGACCGCGCGGTCGGGCCGGTAGCTCGTCACGAAGCCGCTCAGCAGACGGTAGACGTCGTCGGCGTCCGAGGGTGCGGCGGCGCGGACGGTCATGCCGGCTCGTCTGCCGGGAGACCGGCGATCTGTGCCGTCCTGGCGGCCGGAACGGCGGCCAGGAGCTGCACCGCTTCGATCTCGATGCTGCTGTCGGCCCGGCCGCTGCCGCAGTGCACATGTCCCAGACGGCTGACGGTCTCGTCGAACACCACCACCGCGGCCCGGTCCGCGGACACCGGGCACACCCCGCCCGGCTGCATCCCCGCCCGCGCCAGCCGCCCGGCGTCGGCGGGGGACAGGTCGGCCCGGCGCAACCCGGCCGCACGGGCGAGGGCGCCGTACCGCAGCCGCGCATGGCCGGGAAGCGCCGCCAGCAGGAGACGGTCCTCGGGGGTCACGAACGCCAGGGTCTTGACGGTCCGCTCCAGCGGAACGCCCAACGCGGCGCACACCTCCACGGGGACGACCACGTCAGGATGCTCATGCAGCCGGAACGACACACCGAGCGCCGCGAGCACCTCCGGTGGACTGATGGGTACGGAAGCGTTCACCTCGCCGAGATTACCGCGTGGGGACGGGAGTTGATCGCCCTTCGCGTATTCCACATGCTCCTGGACGACCTCGACGGCTTCGTGCTCGACGCGCCTGTGGAGCGCGTGTCGGCGAGCATCGTACGGAGGCTGGTTGCTCTCTGACGGGAGCCGGGCGGACAGCCGTACGGTGAAGGCGTGCAGGTGTCCCAACTGCGCGAGCGCATCCAGCACACGGCCGTCCTCGCGGCCCCTCCCGCCGCCCGTCCTCCGGAGCTGCCGACGTGACCGAACTCTCCGCCGCCCAAGACGCCGCTGTGACCGACCGCTCCCGGCTTGCCGGGAGCGCCTACAACGGTGACCGGGACCTCGCCGCCCGGCAGTCCCTCTACCGGTGGCAGACGCCTCGCCATGACCTGCCCGGCATCGTCACCGAGCAGCTGAGCACCGTGCGCGGGCGGGTCGTCGACGTCGGCTGCGGGAACGGCAAGTTCCTGGAGCGGCTGGGGCGAGAGCGACCCCATCTGGAGCTTCTGGGCCTGGACATCGCGCCCGGCATCCTCGCCGATGTGCCCGGCGCGGTCGCGGTGGCGGACGTGTCGAGGCTGCCGCTGGGAACGGCGAGCGTGGACGCGGCCTTGGCGCTGCACATGCTCTACCACGCCTCGGACATCGCCCGGGCGGTGCGCGAGCTGTCCCGGGTGGTGACCCCCGACGGTCTGCTGGTTGCCTCCACCAACAGTGACCGCGACAAGGCCGAGTTGGACGAGCTGTGGATGCGGGCGGCCGGTGATGTCCTCGGCACCGGTCGGGGCCCGGCGCGGATCTCGCTCAGCGCCAGGTTCTCCCTGGAGAAGGCGCCGGCCTTCCTCGGCGAGGAGTTCGGCCGCGTCGAGACGATCGAACTGCCCGGCACCATCACCGTCCGCGACGCCGAACCCGTGGTTGCGCACATGGCCTCGTACCAGGCATGGGCGGACCAGCACGACGTGCCCTTCGAGGCCACGATCGAGCGGGCCCGCACCCTCGTGGACGAACACATCGCCCGGCGGGGGGCGTTCGAGATCCACTGCCGGGGAGGCATTCTCGTCTGCCGCCGTTAGCGGCGGGGGCACGTTCCGCGTGACATCACGCCGCGGATCTGCGCCCACCTGAGGCTGGGCCGAGAAGACCGCACCCGGACCGCCATGGACGCCGTGCTCGGCGGCCTGCGGACCGGGTGCGGACAGGGGGGACACTGCAATCAAGGAAATTGCAGGTCAGAGGACATGATCCAAGATCAAGCCTTCTTGGTCTCCCAGAAGATCTTGTCGATCTGGGCGATGTAGTCCAGGGCCTTCTGGCCCGTCGCCGGGTCGGTGGACGCCTTGGCGGCCGAGAGGGCCTTCAGGGCGTCGTTGACCAGCTGGTGCAGCTCCGGGTACTTCTCGAAGTGCGGGGGCTTGAAGTAGTCGCTCCACAGGACGGAGACGTGGTGCTTCGCAAGCTCCGCGCGCTGCTCCTTGATGACGGTGGCGCGCGCCTGGAAGTGGGGGTCGTCGTTGGCGGCCATCTTCTCCTGCACGGCCTTGACCGACTCCGCCTCGATGCGGGCCTGGGCCGGGTCGTAAACGCCGCAGGGCAGGTCGCAGTGGGCGCTGACCTTGACCTTGGGGGCAAACAGGCGGGAAAGCATGGAGCATTCCTTCCTCGTGATCGTCTTCTCAGGTGCGACATTACTCCCTGAGGAAGGCGATTTCTCGGGTGCCCCCTAGGGCTTAGGACAAAAGTCCAGGGTCAGACTGAGACTGGTGGAGGAACGGACCGGGGAGGTGCCGGGATGCCGGAGCTGTCGCAGGAGACCGAGCGGGGGAGGGCCGTGGCGCCGTTCGGGCTGGCCGAGGTGACCGGCCCGTCCATGGTGCCCACGCTCCTCCACGGGGACCGGCTGCTCGTGCAGTACGGCGCCTCGGTCAGGGCGGGGGACGTGGTGGTCCTGCGTCATCCGTTCCAGCAGGACCTGCTCGTCGTCAAGCGTGCCGTGGAGCGGCGCGACGGCGGCTGGTGGGTGCTCGGGGACAACCCGTACGCGGGCGGGGACAGCACCGACTACGGGGTCGTACCGGACGAGCTGGTGCTGGGCAGGGCGCGCTTTCGGTACCGGCCGCTGCGCGCCGGTCAGCGCTCGCCGCTTGCGCTGGCCCGCTGGGCGCTGTCGGCCGCGAGGCCGCTGCTGCCCGACCGGTCGGCCTCCAGGCGCTTGCGGGCCCGGTAGGCGGCCACGTTGGCGCGGGTCGCGCAGCGGTCGGAGCAGTAGCGCCGGGAGCGGTTGGTGGAGGTGTCGAGGTAGGCGTTGCGGCAGGGGGCGGATTCGCACAGGCCCAGTCGGTCGACGCCGTACTCGGTGAGATGGAAGGCCAGGCCCATCGCCGCGATGGCCGCGTAGCCCGCGGTGGCGTTGGAGGGGTGGTCGGCCAGGTGCATGTGCCACAGGGGGCGGCCGTCCTCGTCCCGGAAGTCGTGGCCCGAGATCTGCGGCGACACCGGGAACTCGAGCAGCAGTGAGTTCAGCAGGTCCACGGCGAGCGTCTCGTCGCCCTTGTCGGCCGATTCGAAGACCGCGCGGAGCCGCGCCCTTACCGAGCGGAAGCGCGTGACGTCGGCGTCCGTGGCGCGGCGGCCCGCGGAGGAGTTGGCGCCGAAGAGGTCGCGGACGGCCTCGACCGAGGTCAGCGAGTCCTTGCCCCGGGCCGGTTCCTCGCTGTTGACGAGACGTACGGCGTAATCCGAGTAATAGGCCAGTTCCACTTGTAGTCCTTACGGGGGCGCTTTATGGTCGTGTGTGCGGTCGGGTAACAGCCGGTCGTGCTTCCAGGGTATTACGCGTTGTGAGGGGAGAGGGGGTTCCATGACCACGAGTACCGGAACCGACTGGGCGGCCTGGCAGGAGAGCTGGGACCGGCAGCAGGAGTGGTACATGCCGGATCGCGAGGAACGCTTCCGGATCATGCTCGACATGGTCGAGGTCCTCGTGGGCACGGCCCCGCGCGTCCTCGACCTCGCCTGTGGCACCGGCAGCATCACCGCTCGGCTGCTCGCCCGGTTCCCGCGGGCCATCAGCACCGGCGTCGACCTCGACCCGGCCCTCCTCGCCATCGCGCGCGGCACCTTCGAGGGGGACGAACGGGTCTCCTTCCTCACCGCCGACCTCAAGGACCCCGACTGGCGGGCGAAGCTGCCGTACGACTCCTACGACGCCGTCCTGACCGCCACGGCCCTGCACTGGCTGCACAGCGAACCCCTCGCGGCCCTCTACGGTCAGGTCGCGGAACTGGTCCGCGACGGCGGTGTCTTCATGAACGCGGACCACATGATCGACGACAGCACGCCCCGGATCAACGCGGCAGAGCGGGCACAGCGCCACGCGCGCATGGATCAGGCCAAGCGGGACGGTGCCCTGGACTGGGCCGAATGGTGGAAGGTCGCGGCCAAGGACCCGGTCCTCGCCGAGCCCACCGCCCGCCGCTTCGAGATCTACGGCGAGCACGCGGACGGGGACACGCCCTCGGCGGGCTGGCACGCGCGCGTGCTGCAGGAGAAGGGGTTCGCCGAGGCGCGGGGCGTATGGGCGTCGCCCTCGGACACCTTGCTGCTGGCACTGAAGTGAGCCGGGAATGAGGGAGAGGGGCGGTACGGAGTTTCGTACCGCCCCTCTTGCTGTGAAGCGTCAATCGCCCGTCTCGCAGGGAAGCGTCGAACGTCCCTCGTGCGGCGAAGTGATCAGAGCACCTTGGACAGGAACGACTGCGTCCGCTGGTGCTGCGGGTTCGTCAGGACGTCGCGTGGATGGCCCGATTCGACCACCACGCCCTCGTCCATGAACACCAGGCTGTCGCCCACCTCGCGGGCGAAGCCCATCTCATGGGTGACGACGACCATGGTCATACCGGACTCGGCGAGGTCCCGCATGACGTCCAGGACGTCACCGACCAGCTCCGGGTCCAGGGCCGAGGTCGGCTCGTCGAACAGCATCAGCTTCGGGTCCATCGCCAGGGCCCGGGCGATCGCCACCCGCTGCTGCTGGCCGCCGGAGAGCTGCGAGGGGTAGTACCCGGCGCGGTCGGCCAGGCCCACGCGCTCCAGCAGCTGCACAGCCCGCTCCCGGGCCTGCGACCTGGCCACGCCCTTGACCTGCACCGGCGCCTCCATGACGTTCTCGACGGCCGTCATGTGCGGGAACAGGTTGAAGCGCTGGAAGACCATGCCGATGTCCCGGCGCTTCCTGGCGACCTCGCTGTCCTTCAGCTCGTACAGCTTGTCGCCCTTCTGGCGATAGCCCACCAGCTCGCCGTCCACGTACAGCCGGCCGGCGTTGATCTTCTCGAGATGGTTGATGCACCGCAGGAACGTCGACTTGCCGGAGCCGGAGGGGCCGATCAGGCAGAACACCTCGCCCGGCTTCACCTCCAGGTCGATGCCCTTGAGCACCTCGACATGGCCGAACGACTTGTGGACGCCCTGCGCCCTGACCATCGGCACCGAGCCCTTGGGCGGGGTGTCCTGTGTCTTGCCCAGCTTGTCGGTCATGCGCTCACCGCTCCCCTCGGCCGGCCCAGGGAGAACATGTTGGCCTTCACCTTCTGCCACGGCGTCGGAGGCAGCTGGCGGCTGGAACCGCGGGCGTAGTAGCGCTCGATGTAGTACTGGCCGACGCTCAGCACCGAGGTCATGATCAGGTACCAGGCCGCGGCGAGGAAGTACATCTCCACCGGGGCACCGGAGTTCTGGCCGATGTCCTGGGCGTAGCGGAACAGTTCGGGGTACTGGACGGCCGCCACCAGGGAGGTCGTCTTCAGCATGTTGATGACCTCGTTGCCCGTCGGCGGCACGATCACGCGCATCGCCTGCGGGATGATCACCCGGCGCAGGGTCCTGGCGTGGCTCATGCCGAGCGCGTGGGCCGCCTCGGTCTGGCCCTCGTCCACCGCGAGCAGGCCCGCCCGGCAGATCTCGGCCATGTACGCCGCCTCGTTCAGGCCCAGGCCGAGCAGCGCCGTCAAAAGCGGCGTCATGAAGTTCGACCAGTAGTCCTTGTAGAACGGCATCAGGTTGATGTACTCGAAGACCAGGCCCAGGTTGAACCACAGGAACAGCTGGACCAGGACCGGGGTGCCGCGGAAGAACCAGATGTAGAACCAGGCGATCGACGAGGTCACCGGGTTCTTCGACAGGCGCATGATCGCGAGGATGATGCCGAGCGCGATGCCGATCAGCATCGACAGGACGGTCAGCAGCAGGGTCTTGCTGACACCGGTCATGATGCGGTGGTCGAAGAAGTACTCCGGTACCGCATGCCAGTTGATCTTGCCCTGGCCGAAGGCGTAGACGATCGCGACGAGGACCGCGATGGCGACGAGGGCGGAGACGTAGCGTCCGTAGTGCCGGACAGGGATGGCCTTGATGGCCTCCGGGCCGGCCGGGGGAACGGTGTTCTCCCCGGGGTCCTCTCCGGCCCTCTTCTCTATGTCAGTCAAGGGTGTTGCCTCTCAGTGGCCGCTTCTGCTTCGTCTGCTTCCGCGGGTCACTTGCCGCCGTTGATCGCGGACTCCTTGACGGCGCCGTCCTGGGCGCCCCACTTCTCGAGGATCTTCTGGTACTCGCCGCTCTTGATGATCGCGTTCATCGCGGCCTGCAGCGCGTCACGCAGCTGCGTCTCCTTCTTGGCCACGGCGATGCCGTACGGGGCCGCCTCGACCTGCTGGCCGACGATCTGGAAGTCCTTGCCGCCGCCGGAGGTCTTCACCGCGTACGCGGCGACCGGGAAGTCGGAGGAGGCCGCGTCCACACCGCCCGAGCGCAGCCGGGTCTGGGACTGCTGGTCGTCGTCGAACGGCTCGATGGTGAGCTTCTTGCCGCCCGTACACTTCTTGGCCTCCTGCTTGGCCAGGTCGTTCGAGACGGTGCCGCGCTCGACGGCGATCTTCTTGCCGCACAGGTCCGACCAGCCGTTGATGCCCTGGGTGTCGCCCTTGCGGGTGTAGATCGAGACACCGGCGGTCAGGTAGTCGACGAAGTCGACGCCCTCGCCGACCTTCTTGCCCGTGTCCGGGTCGACGCCCTCCTGGCGGTTCTTGTTGTCCGTCATCGCCGACATCGCGATGTCGTAGCGGCCGGAGCGCAGACCGGTGAGCAGACCGTCGAAGGTGCCGTTCTGGAACTCCAGCGTCACGCCGAGCTGCTTGCCCATGGCCGCCGCGAGGTCCGGGTCCAGACCGACGGCCTTGCCGGAGGAGTCCTTGAACTCCACCGGGGCGTACGCGATGTCCGAACCGACCTCTATCTTGCCCTTGTTCTGGATGTCCTTGGGGAGCTTGCCGGCCAGCGGGGCGCTGCCGACGCTGCCGGATCCCTTGTTCTTGTCCTTGGTCTGGTCACCGCAGCCGGTGAGCAGCAGGGCGCCCGCGACCGCGATCGCGCCGACCGCTGCCAGACGGGAGCGTGCGGCGGTTGTACGACGGGCGGAGCTTGCGGTCATCGTGATTCCTCCGGCTGATGGGAAGACGTGCCGATGCGGCCGACGAGAACGCACACCTTCGGGTGCCGCGACCTCGTGGGTTTACGGCATCTTGCCATTCGGACTACGCCATTCAGGGGCGTCGCTATGTCAAAATCGCATAACGGGTGACCCCCCGAACCGCATCAGGTCGGTACATCCTTGGTCCATCGCCACCGAACCATGTGCGGGAATCCAGCGTTCCGGCCGGAAAACCTTCGGCGCGTCTCACGATGTGGTCAGCACGTGTGTCCCCGCACCAGCGTCTTCGGGCGCCCGGCGCGGTTGTCAGTCGCGTGTCATCTCGCTGTGGCTTTCTGGTTTCGAGATGTGACCTTGCACCTAATGGACTCGTCGTGGGCGCCGTCTATCCGGTAGGAAGGTTCTTTACACCCCTCATCCGGGGCTCAGGGCGCGTGTGCGGCGCGCCCGTCGCGTATGTGCTCGGCCGTATCAGCAAATCGGGCCGTACGCGGTGCCCGCCCACCCCTCACCAGGAGTGGTCGACCCTCAAACCATGCATACCTAAGGGGTACAACAAAGTGGCAGCGGAGATCGTCAATCCTCGCAGCGACAGCCATACGGACCAGGACGGCGGGGGCGAGCCCCTCGATTCCTTCGATCCGGTGTTCGAGCTGCACCGCGGCGGCAAGATGGCCGTGCAGGCCACCGTGCCGGTCCGCGACAAGGACGACCTTTCCCTCGCGTACACGCCCGGCGTCGCGCGCGTGTGCACCGCGATCGCGGAGCAGCCGGAGCTGGTCAACGACTACACGTGGAAGTCGTCCGTGGTCGCCGTCGTGACCGACGGTACGGCCGTGCTCGGACTCGGGGACATCGGTCCCCAGGCCTCCCTCCCCGTGATGGAGGGCAAGGCGATCCTGTTCAAGCAGTTCGGCGGCGTCGACGCGGTGCCGATCGCGCTCGACTGCACGGGCGTGGACGAGATCGTGGAGACCGTGGTCCGGCTCGCTCCCTCCTTCGGCGGAGTGAACCTGGAGGACATCTCGGCACCCCGGTGCTTCGAGATCGAGAAGCAGCTCCAGGAGCGCCTGGACATCCCGGTCTTCCACGACGACCAGCACGGTACGGCCGTCGTGACGCTCGCGGCGCTGCGGAACGCGGCGCGGCTCAGCGGCCGGGAGATCGGGCAGCTGCGGGCCGTCATCTCGGGCGCCGGCGCGGCCGGTGTCGCCATCGCCAAGATGCTGGTCGGGGCCGGCATCGGGGACGTGGCCCTGACGGACCGCAAGGGCGTCATCTCGGCCGACCGGGAGGACCTCACCCCGGTCAAGCGGGAGGTGGCCGGCTTCACCAACAAGGCCGGCATCACCGGCTCGCTGGAGGACGCCCTCGCGGGCGCCGACGTCTTCATCGGCGTCTCCGGCGGTACGGTCCCGGAGGAGGCCGTCGCCTCCATGGCGGAGGGCGCCTTCGTGTTCGCGATGGCCAACCCGAACCCCGAGGTGCACCCGGATGTCGCCCACAAGTACGCGGCGGTCGTCGCGACCGGGCGGTCCGACTTCCCGAACCAGATCAACAACGTGCTGGCGTTCCCGGGCATCTTCGCGGGCGCGCTGCAGGTGCGGGCCTCTCGGATCACCGAGGGGATGAAGATCGCCGCCGCGGAGGCGCTGGCCGCTGTCGTCGGCGATGACCTTGCCGCCGACTATGTGATTCCGTCGCCGTTCGATGAGCGAGTCGCTCCCGCCGTCACGGCGGCGGTGGCTGCGGCTGCTCGGGCCGAAGGGGTCGCACGCCGGTAAGTCGAGTGGCCCCGTTCGTCCGAGCGGGGCCATTTCCTTCCCTCCCGCTTCTTTCCCACCCGCCCGGTCGGCCGGGGTGCGGAAAAGGTGCCCTTCAAGGCAAGAGGGCATGTGTCACAGGGGCGCCTGGTTCCGTCTCGTGATCAGCGCACCTATCGTCGGCTGCATGTTCGCTGTCTACGCCGCCCGAATCGACCGCGACCAGCCGCTCAACGGCCTTGAGTTGGGGGAGCGACCGGCTCCCGAGGCCCGTCCCGGCTGGAGCACCATCGATGTACGGGCCGCCTCCCTCAACCATCACGACCTCTGGTCCCTGCGCGGCGTCGGCCTCCCGGAGGACCGGCTGCCGATGATCCTCGGCTGCGACGCCGCCGGCATCGACGAGGACGGCAACGAGGTCGTCCTGCACTCCGTCATCGGCCAGACCGGCCACGGCGTCGGCCCGAACGAGCCGCGCTCCATCCTCACCGAGCGCTACCAGGGCACCTTCGCCGAGCAGGTCGCCGTGCCGACCTGGAACGTGCTGCCCAAGCCCAGGGAACTGTCCTTCGCCGAGGCCGCCTGTCTGCCGACGGCCTGGCTGACGGCGTACCGGATGCTGTTCACCAACGCCGGGGTACGGCCCGGTGACTCGGTCCTGGTGCAGGGCGCGGGCGGCGGTGTGGCCACGGCCGCGATCGTGCTCGGCAAGGCGGCGGGCCTCCGTGTCTTCGCCACCAGCCGGGACGAGGCGAAGCGCAAGCGGGCCCTGGAGCTGGGGGCCGTGGAGGCGGTGGAGTCCGGGGCGCGGCTGCCGCAGCGGGTGGACGCCGTCATCGAGACCGTGGGTGCGGCGACCTGGTCCCACTCGGTGAAGTCGCTGCGGCCGGGCGGCACGATCGTCATCTCCGGTGCCACCAGCGGGGACCGGCCCTCGCACGCCGAGCTGACCCGGATCTTCTTCCTGGAGCTGAAGGTCGTCGGCTCCACCATGGGCACCAAGGAGGAGCTGGAGGACCTGCTCTCCTTCTGCGCGGCGACCGGCGTACGGCCCGTCATCGACGAGGAGCTGCCGCTGGACCGCGCCCGTGAGGGCTTCGAACGACTCGCGTCCGGCGAGCAGTTCGGGAAGATCGTGCTCACCAACTCCTGAGGTTTCCGAACTCCCCGGGCTTGCTGCGGGAGGGTCGTCGCGGGGCGGGTCCGGGTGTCCGGGCCCGCCCTTTGCGTGCCCGGGATGTCAACTTCGGTTGACATAAGCGGGTGCGTCAACGTAAGTTGACATCATGACCGAGGCAACCGATCTCGCCGAGCGCGCCGGTGACCGTGATCCGCGGGTCGGACTGCGGGCCGTGGCCGCGCTGCGCAGGCTGCTGGAGCAGCTGGAGGCGGTACAGGTGCGCAGTGCGCGCCATCAGGGCTGGTCGTGGCAGGAGATCGCCGCGGAGCTGGGTGTCAGCAGGCAGGCCGTGCACAAGAAGTACGGGAGGCAATGATGTTCGAACGCTTCACCAAGGACGCGCGTGACGTCGTGCACGGCGCGACCGAGCACTGCCGGCGCTCGGGATCGCAGTCCGTCGACGCCGGGCATATGTTGCTCGCCCTCCTCGACCGCGAGGGCAGCCGGGCCTCCTTCACGCTGGCCGCGCTGGGGCTCGCGGAGCGCGGGGAGTCGGTGCGCGGGGCCCTGGAAGAGGCGCGGCGGCGTGCCGGGCTGACCCGGGCCGAGGCGGACGCGCTGGCGGGGCTCGGGATCGATGTGTCGGAGATCGTGGCCCGGGTGGAGGAGGTGCACGGCGTCGGGGCGATGTCCGGTGACCGGAAGGACGAGCGCTGGCGGTCGGGGCGGCGGCCCGCCTTCGGCCGGGATGCGAAGGACGTGCTGGAGAAGTCCCTGCGGGTCGCCCTCGCCCACCGCGACCGGTACATCGGCGATGAGCACCTGCTGCTGGCGCTCACCGTCCTGCCGGGTGTGGCGGCCGAAGTGCTGGCCGACCACGGGGTCACCTATGAGTCGGCGACCTGGGTGCTGTACGGCGAGGGGCAGGCGAAGGCCGGCTGAGGCCGGTTGGGCCGGTTGGGGCTGGCTGAGGCCCCGGCCGGCCTCGGCCTGCCCGCCTCCGCCAGGCCTCCGCCAGGCCCCGTCAGACCTTCGGCGACCGCAGAAGTGCCCCGATGCGAGCCGCTGTCGTCGACAGATGGCGGCGGGCGTCGCGGAGTTGGTCCGGGGTGACTCCGTGGTCGCGGGCCGCGTCGCGGATGTCGTCGCGGAAGCGGTCCAGCAGGCGGTCCAGGTCGCGGGCCGGGTCGCCGGTGGGGTCCTCGTGGGCCCAGGACGGTTCGTACTCCGCGGGGAAGTCCTCGGCCGGGAAGTGCTCGGTGGGGAAGTGTTCGCCGGGGAAGTCCTCGGCGGGCGAGACGTGATGCGGGCCCGCGGGGGCGGCGGCGGGCTCGCGGGCCGGTTCCCCGGGGGTGCGGGGGGTGCTCCAGTTCTTGCCGAAGTCGCCCAGTTCCCTGGCCAGTTCGGAGAGGCCCTCGCGGACGCCCGTCGGCCAGTCGCCGTGTGTGAAGTGGTCCTGGACGCGGTCCTGGACCTGGCGGGCGATGCGCTGCATCTCCTCCTGCGCCTGGGCCCGCGCCCGCGCCTGCGCCTCCTGGGCCTGGTGGCGGGCCCGCTGGGCCTCCTCGCGGGCCCGGCGGCTCTCGTCCTTGGCCCGGCGGGCCTGCTCCTTCCACTCCTGCCTGACCCGGCGCATCTCCTCCTTGGCGGCCCGCCAGGCCTCCTTGTCGGTGAGGTCGCCGTACTCCCCGGAAGCGCCGGCCGCGCCCGCCTTCGCGCCGTGGCGGGCCTCGGACGCGGCCGCGCGCATCTCACGGCGCAGATCGCCGGCCGCGCCGCGCACATCGGCCTTGATCTCGGCGGCCAGTTCCGCGACCGACTCCCGGATCTCCAGCTCCAGGTCGGCCAGCTCGCCGCTGCGGTCGGCCAGTTCGGCGCGCCCGGCGTCCGTGATGGCGTACACCTTGCGGCCGCCCTCCGTGGTGTGCCTGACCAGGCCCTCGGTCTCCAGCTTGGCCAGACGGGGGTAGACCGTGCCCGCCGAGGGGGCGTACAGCCCCTGGAAGCGCTCCTCCAGGAGCCTGATCACCTCGTAGCCGTGGCGCGGGGCCTCGTCGAGCAGCTTGAGCAGGTACAGGCGCAGGCGCCCATGGGCGAAGACGGGAGGCATGTCAGAGCACCTTCTTGTCGGTCGTGCCGGCAGCCTGGTTGCTCGTGCCATCGGCCGGGGCGTCGGTGGTGGGGGTGGTGCCGGGGGCCGGTGAGGGCTCGGCGGGCTCGGCCTCCCACGGGGTGCCCGGCTCGTCCTCGCGCGGCGGCCGGCGCAACAGGGCGATCGAGCCGGAGACCGTGGTGGCCCGGAGCCGGCCGGTGCCCGCGCCGAGGCGGCCGCTGATCTTGTGGGCGCCCCACTGGCCGTGCACCCGCAGTCCGTCGAAGGCGTTGGAGATCGTACCGCTCGCCGTGTTCGCCTCCACCTCGGCGTCCGCCGGGTGGGGCAGGCGGATGGCGATCTCGCCGGAGACGCTGGTCAGGCCGACCTCCGTGGGGCCGTCCGGGTCCAGGTCGACGATCATGGAGCCGCTCACGGAGTCGGCGCGGACGGAGCGGCCGGATCCCTCGACCACCGTCAGGTCTCCCGAGACCGAGTTGAACCGCAGGTCGCCGGTGACGGCCTGGGCCTCCAGGCTTCCCGAGACGGTGTCCGCGCGGACCGGGCCCGAGACGCCGACCAGGGTCGTGTCACCGCTGACTCCCTTGACCACCGCGGGGCCGCGGATGCCGGAGACGACCGCGGCGGCGCTGACCACGCCCACCTCCACGCGGGTGTCGGCGGGGACCGCCAGGGTGACGACGGCGCTGCGCCTCCAGCCCTTGCGGTCGAGCCACTTCAGGAACCCCTTCCAGGGCAGATCCTCATAGGCCACGGTGAGGGTGCCGCCCGTCTGGGTGACCACCAGCGGTGGGCCCTCGATCTCCGAGACCTCCAGGCGGGCGGAACCTTCGTCCGTGCCCACCACGTTCACCGTTCCGTTGACGATGCGGACCTGGAGGTCGCTCACGGGGGTGTCAAAGGTCAGCTTCTGGGGCTCGGCGACGGACCACTCGGGCATGGGGGACCTCCTCGGCAGGCGCGGCCGCGACACGCCATATCGCGTCCTGTGTGAAACACGATATATCGTGGCTGCCGGAAGTCAAGGCACCTTTTCGCGGTGCGGCCCCGGGGTTGCATAGGCTGTCCCCGAAGCCATCACCAGCACGGATGTTCACGCAGGAGACGCACCCCATGTACTTCACCGACCGCGGTATCGAGGAGTTGGAGAAGCGGCGCGGCGAGGAGGAGGTCACCTTCGAGTGGCTCGCCGAGCAGCTGCGCACGTTCGTGGACCTCAACCCCGACTTCGAGGTGCCCGTGGAGCGGCTGGCCACCTGGCTCGCCCGGCTCGACGACGAGGACGACGAATAGCCCCCAGGGGCGATCGCCGGACGACGGGCGATCATCGGCCGTATCCCTTCTTGCCCCTCCCCCTCCCTTTCCCCGGGAGTTAGCCTTCTCCTCCCATCGGCGAACGGGGACGTCATGGCTGGCGGAGTCGAGCGGATACGGCTGGACGACGGGACCGTCGTCTGGGCCAGGGTCGGTGCGGCCGACGAGGGCGCGCTGTACGGGGGGTACGGCGGGGGATACGACGAGGGGTACCAGGACACCGGGCTCGGGGAGCGGGTCATCGACATGGCCGGCGGGCTGGCCGGCACGGTCGGCGGGGTCGTGCGCTCCCTGCGCGCCGGTCTGGACACACCGGCCTCCGTCGAGGTCTCCGTCAGCTTCGGGATCGAACTGACGGCGCAGGCCGGCAAGATCGTGAGCGCCATCGCGGAGGGTGGCGGCAAGTCCTCCCTCACCGTGTCCCTGACCTGGACCGAGCCGGCCACCACCGCCGGCGGTGCGGATCCCGCGGCACCCGGCGCGGGGGGCGTACCGCCGCGGTCGCCCGCCTCCGGCGCCGTATGAGCGCCTTCGCCCTGATGGTGCGCCCCTCGCTCGCACGCATCGGCGCACCGGGTGACGGGTATGCAACGGACCGTGACCCGTACTGGGGATCGGGCTTCTTCGTAGCCCCGGGCTGGCTGCTGACCTGTGCCCATGTCGTGGGCATGGGCGGCGCCGCGGTGTGCCGAGGGGAGAGCGCCATGAGCGTGACCTGGCTGGAGCGCGCCTCCGCCGGCGGCTGGGCGGAACGCACCGGCACCGGCACCGCCCGGCTCCTCGCCCCCCGCCCCGAGGCCGCGCGGGCGGTGCCGGGCCGCTGGCCGTTCCCGGATCTCGCGCTCGTCCGGGTCAGCGGCGCCGACGACGTGCCCTGCCTGTGGCTCGCCGACCGAGAAGCGGGCCCCCGGACCCCGGTCGGGCTCTACGGCTGGTCCGTGCGGACGGGCGAGCTGGGCATCCGGCACGGCGACGGAGAACTCGTCGGCGCCGACGCCCGGGCCCTGCTGCTCGCCGGGAACCTGCCGGTCGGCGGGCTGTCCGGTGGCCCGGTGCTAGACCTGCGGCACGGATCCGTCATCGGCGTGATCAAGGGGCGGGGCGCGGAGGACGGTGTCGCCGTCCCGGTCACCGCGCTGTACGAACTCCTCGACCTGCGGGACGGGGGCGGGGGCGCGACGGTGCGCGAGGTACTACGCGCACACGACCTGCACCATCAGCGCCGCCTCGACGACGCCTCCGCGGCCCCCTCCGCCGTCCCGCCGTACCCCGACTGGACCTCCTTCCAGGCCGAACTGCCCGGGCAGGCGCCCTCGGTCTCCGGGATCGGGGTGGAACTGCGCACCCGGCTCTACGGCCACCTCGCGCAGCTGCCGCCGCCGGCCGGTGCGGGCGAGGTCGTCCATCTGGTGGAGGACGTGAAGGAACAGGTGCGCGGCGAGCGCCTGTTGTCGCTGGTGCTGCCGCACGCGCGGACCTGGCGCGAGGGCGCCGGGCTGCTGTGCGGGCTGCGCACGCTGCAGCCGGGCGGCGGCGGCACGCTGGTCGATCTGGACGCCGTCCTGCTGTACGCGGCGAAGGTGGCTCGCAGGACAGCCCGGGAGCACGCGGACGAGGTGGATGCGGCGCGGCTGGGCGCGTTCACCGCCTGGATCGCCGGGCAGGCCGCCGGGCACCGGAACTGGGCGGTCGGCGAGGCCATCCGCGCACTGGTCGAAGGCATCGACAGCCCCCAGGGTCCACCGGGTGCCGGGAGTACCGAAGGCGGCACGGGTGGCGAGGGCGGTGCGGGCGGCGAGGCCGGGCCGCGTCCCTCCGCGCCGTCCGCCCCGGCCCCCACGGCCCGCACCGACGTCCTGGTCAAGGTCGGCGCGGCCATGTACGACGGCCGTTACCCCTGGAGCGTGCAGCTGATCTACGACGGCCGGGACATCACCCCGGTCGCCGCGGACGACCGGGGCGTGCGCGCCGACGAGCTGGTGCGGGTGCTGCGCGAGCCGCTGGCGCGGGCGCTGAGCCAGGGCGACCACGGCGAGCATCTGGCCGCGATCGAGGTGTTCCTGCCCCGCAGGCTGTTCGATCTGCCGGTGGACGAGTGGCAGCTGCTGCCCGAGCCGCCCGGCGGCGGACCCGGCGAGCACGACCGCGGCCCCTACGTGGGCGACGACGAGGACGACGAGGACGACTTCGTGGACGAGCGGGCCCTGCCGCTCGGCATGCGGCGGACCGTCGTGGTCCGGGACGGACGGCGGGGCGGCCTGCCGCCCTCCCCGGAGTGGCGGCGGCGCTGGAAGGGCGTGCGGCGCGGCCCGTTGACGCCCGGGACACTGCACGGGCGGCCGGCGGTCGAGGGGCATCCGCCCGGCGCCCGCCCCGGCGGCCGCTTTCCGTACTACGGCGCCCTGTCCGGGATGGACGACGCCTGCGTACCGGTCTACTGCGGACCCGTCGGCAGCGGAGAGGGGCTGGCCGCGATGAAAGACGCGTTGCGGGCCGGGCATTCGGTGGTGCTGTGGCGCAGGGACGGACACGATCACGAGGAGTGCGCGGCGTTCCACCGGCAGGCCGCCGGCCTGCTCGAGGCCGCCGGGCAGGCGAGCGGGCTGCACGGCCCGGTGCGTGATCTCCGGATCCGCCTCGCCGACCCGGACACCGCCCGAGCGCACGGACTGCGCGGGCAGCTCGCCGTGCTGTTCGACCCGCCGGACCGGCCGCCGCTCGGCGCGGAGGCGATGCGGCCGCCGCCGGCCGCGCCGGGCGGCTGACCCGGCGTCCGGGCCGGCCGGGTCCGGACACCTCGTCAACCTCCTTGATCCGTAAGGGCGTTCGCCAGGCCGGAAGTGAACGCCTCACGCCCTGAAGCTCGGCAGGCACGGCCCGCTGGCGGTAGCCTCGTAGGCCGGACGACCGGGACCCGCTGCATGATCACCAGAGCCGGGAGGAGCCCAAGGTGAACGACTGGCGGATCTACCGCGGAGTGGGTCAGCCGCACGACGGCGTACGGCGGTTGCCGGCGCCGCCGCCCTGGCGTGACTTCGCGGCGTCCCGGGAGAGCGGGGAAGAGGCGGGCCCGGAGGACCCGAGCAGCGCCCGCCGGCTCGGTGTGCGCCGTCGGCTGGTCGAGAGCTATGCGCCCCGGCCCGCCGAGGTCGACGCCGTCAACGCGGCCCTCTATCTGCGCCGCCCGCTGCTGGTGACCGGCAACCCGGGCACCGGGAAGTCGACCCTGGCCTACGCGATCGCCCATGAACTGGGCCTCGGCCGGGTGCTGCGCTGGCCGATCGTCAGCCGTACCGCGCTCCAGGACGGCCTGTACCGCTACGACGCGATAGGCCGCCTCCAGGACGTCCAGCTGGAGCGCGCCCGGGGTGGGACGGAGGGCGGGGCGGGCGCCTCGGGGATCGGCTCGTACATCCGGCTGGGGCCGCTCGGCACCGCGCTGCTGCCCGCCGCCGAGCCGCGCGTCCTGCTCATCGACGAACTCGACAAGAGCGACCTCGACCTGCCCAACGACCTGCTCAACACCCTGGAAGAGGGCGAGTTCTCGATTCCCGAGCTGGAGCGGCTGGCCGACCGCGAGCCCCTCGTGGAGGTGCTCACGGACGACGGCGAGCGGGTGGCCGTACGCGGCGGACGGATCGCCTGCACCGCCTTCCCGGTGATCGTCCTGACCTCCAACGGCGAACGCGACTTCCCCGCCCCGCTGCTGCGCCGCTGCGTCCAGCTGGAGCTGGAGGCGCCCGGCGAGGAGCAGCTCACCGCCATGGTCGAGGCGCATCTGGGCCCGGAGGGCGTCGCCGCGGGAACCGAGCTGATCCGGCGGTTCCTGGCGCGCGACCCGGGCGAGGTCCTCGCCGCGGACCAGCTGCTCAACGCCCTCTTCCTCACCCGGCACGACCCGCGCGCGCAGAGCCTCACCCGGGAGCGCATCGCCGAGATGCTCATGCAGCCGCTCGACCGTACGAGGTGATGGCCGGATGGCCGGCATGGGTCTGGACGAGCTGATCGGCAAGCTGCGCCAGGGCGGGCTCGACCTCACGGCCGAGGACGTGGCGGACGCGCTCTGGCTGGCCCGGCGGCTCGGCGCGGGCCCGGCGCGCGACGCCCCCGGGCCGTCCGCGGCCGGAGCCGGAACCGCGTCCGTCCGCCCGTCCGCAGCCGGCTCCCCGGCGCCGCAGCCGCCCGCCCCCGCCGCCCCGCCGGACGCCCCGGCAGGCACCCTCCCGCCGCACCCGGAGCCCTCCGCCCCGCCCGTTCTGCTGCACACGCGCACCGTGAGCCCCGATTCCGGGCGCCCGTCCGCCGAGGGCGGCTCCGCCGCGTTCCCGGTCCGCGCCCCCGCCGCCGGTGCGCTGCCCGGGCTGCTCGGCCTGGAGAAGGCGCTGCGCGCGCTGGGCCGCTACCACTCGGCCGCGCCCCGCGGCCGGGACGAGCGGATCGACGAGGAGGCCACCGCCGACCGCGCCGCCGCCAGCGGCATCCTGCTCCCCGTCACCCGGCCCGGCCGCCGCCGGCGCTGCGACGTCCAGCTCCTGATGGACACCGGCCCCGCGATGGCCGTCTGGGGGCGGATGGTGGAGGAGCTGCGCCAGGCCTGCCAGCAGTCCGGCGCGTTCGCCTCCGTCCGCGTCCACCATCTGTACGGAGAGGCTGGAGACGCCGGGTCCGCCGGGGCGTCCGGCATCCCGCTCGTCGGTACGACCGCCGGTCCCGGCCGGCACACCCGGCTGCGCCCGGCCGACGAGCTGCACGACCCCACCGGCCGCCGGATCACCTTCGTCATCAGCGACTGCGTGGGCCCGCTCTGGCAGAACGGCAGCGCCCAGCGGCTGCTGCACGCATGGCCACGCGGCGCCCCGCTCGCCGTCGTCCAGCCGCTGCCGCCGCGCCTGTGGGGCCGTACCGCGCTGCCCGCCGAACCCGGAGTGCTGGTGCGCGGCGCCGAGACCGGCGGACGGCTGGCCTTCGTCCCCGACGACGAGCCCTGGGAGGAACCCGCCGCGGACGCCCGGCCGGTGCCCGTGCTGCAGCCCACCCCGGACGCCTTCGGCGCCTTCGCCCGCCTGCTCGCGGGCACCGGCCCCACCAGCGAGCGCGCCTGGGCCGCGCTCACCGGCCCCGGTACGGCCCCGCCGCCCGCCCCGGCCGCCGCGGGCCCGTCCGGCGACGACGACCTGCTGCGCGCGTTTCGCGCCGGAGCCTCGCCGGGTGCGCTGCGGCTCGCGGTCTATCTCGCCGCGGCCCCGCTCACGCTGCCCGTGATGCAGCTCGTGCAGCGGGCCATGCTGCCCGACACCGGGCCCATGGAGCTGGCCGAGGTGCTGCTCGGCGGCCTGCTGACCCAGCTGCCCGGCACCGCCGACCAGCCCTGCTTCGCCTATCCGGGCCGGGTGCAGGACCTGCTGCTGGCCTCCCTCGACCAGGACACCGCAGGGCTCGTCCTGAAGCACTGCTCGGCCTATGTGGAGCGGCACTTCGGCCGGGGCACCCGGAACTTCGCCGCGCTCGCCGCCGCCCGGCTCACCGACCGCGACCCGGACGGCGGCACGGGGCCGCTGCCCGAGGACAGCGGGGCGCAGGGCGAGGGCGGCAGCGCCGAGGCCGAGCTGTTCGCCCGGGTCCCGGCCCGTGTGCTGCGCTTCTACCAGCCCGAGAACCCGGCCCGCGACCCGCTCACCGAGGCCGGCCGGCTGTTCGAGGAGTGGCGGCGCCACGGCGACCCCGAGGTGCTGCGGCGGGCCCGCGACCTCGCCCGTACGGCGGCCGCCGAGGCCGGCGAGGGGACCGCCGGGCCGGCCCGGCTGCTGCTCGGCCGGGTGCTGCGGGCCGAAGCGGGTACGGCGGCCGTGCGCACGGCGGGCCGGCGCGAGGAGCTGCTGCGCGCGGCCGTCACCGAACTCGCCGCCGCCCACGCGGCGGCCGCCGCCGACAGCCGCGAACACGCCGAGTCGGCCCTTGAACTCGCCTCCGTTCGCCGGGAGTTGTGGCAGTCGACGGCCGAGGCCGGCCAGCTCACGGCCGCGCTGGAGGTGCTCGATCCGGACCGTGCTCCCTGGCCGGGCCCGGCCGGCGGCGCACGCGCGTGGGCCCGGTCGCGGCAGCGGCACGACAGCGGGCCGGACAGCGCAGGGGTGCCCTGGGCCGTCGGTGCGCATCGGGCCCGGCTGCTGCTGCGTGGCCGGATCCTGCTGGAGCTGCGGCGTGCCGCTGCCGCCGCGCCCGAACTGACGGAAGGCTGCGCCCTGTTGGACCTCGAAGAGGCCACCGATGCCATGCGGGCTTCCGCGGCGCTCGATCTGGCGCGGGCGCTGCGGGCCGCCGGGGCGGACGACGCCGAGACGCGCCGGGCGCTGGAGCGGGCCGAGCAGGCCGCCGGGGACGATCCCGCCCTGCTGCTGCCCGTCCTGGCCGCGCTGGCCGCGTTCCACGACGAGACCGGGCACAGCCGCCGGGCCGACGCGCACTACGAGCGGGCCGTGCTGCTCGCCCCCGCCGACAGCGCCCTGCGCTGCCGGCTGCTGACCGCCTGGGGCGAGTCGCTGCTGCGCCGGGCCTCGGCGGGGGACGGCGCGGGGATCGTGGACCGCGCCGAGTATGTGCTGCGCGAGGCGCTGAAGGTGCTGCCGGCGCGTTCGGCCCAGCGCGGCCGGCTGCAGGGGCTGGTCGGCAGCGCGCTCGCCCAGCGGTTCCGCCATCTCGGCTTCCTGCCGGATCTGTTCGAGAGCCGTCATCTGCTCGGCCAGGCCCTGCGTGCCGCCGCCGACGCGGCCGTACGCGCCGAGGTGTGGCTGCAGTTGGGGCGGGTGCGGCTGGAGGGCTGGTACCGCGCGGGGGCGCCGGGGCTGATGGAGGCGCTGCAGGCCTACGAGAGTGCCGAGCGGGAGGCGCTGGCCGCGCACGGCGGCGAGCCCGGCTCGGTGACCGCGGCCAGGGCCTGGCACGGCAGTGGCACGGTGCTGGCCCTGCTGGGGCGGCCGGGGGCGGCGCGGGGCGCCTACCGGGCGGCCCGGGAGCAGTGGCAGCGGCTGTCCGGGGCGCTGCGGGAGGTGGACTGGGCGGACGTCGAGGAGACCAGGCGGGCGGAGACGGTCCTCGGCGCGGAGGGGGTGCGGTGGGATGACGTACGGGGGATGCCGGAGGCGGAATGGGGCCGGCTTGCGCCCCCTTGGTATCCATGGACCGAGGAATGGTCCAACTGGTCCGATTGTGACCGGAGTTGATCGATTCGGTGTTTCCTCCTCCCTTGCGTCGGGAAGAACTGGGCAGCCGCTGTGGCCGTGCGGGGCGGGTACCGGCAGGGAGGAGCCGAGGGTGGCGGAGCAGAGGAAAGGAGCGGCCGGTCCCGGTGCGGACCGCGAACGGACCGCACTCCTGTCCGGCCTCACCGACATCGACCTGCGGACATTGCGTGCCATGGACGATCCGGGCCTCATGACGGCGGTGGGTGACGTCCTGGGTCGGGCCCGGGAGTTCGGCGAGGTCTGGTACGTCGGCGAGGAGGGCACCGGGAAGCACCGGCCCCCGCCCGGCGACCGTACGTTTTTGGCCCAAGTGGCCGCGCGCGACCCCGGTGAGGACGACCGGGGATGACCCCGGCGCCGGTCTCCGCCGGGGCCATCCGGGAACTCGCGACGACCCGGCCCGCGCCCGCGGGCACCGCGGCACTGCGTGCCGCACTCCACGCGCGTCGCATGCTGCTCCTGAAGGCCGTCCTGGTGACGGCCGAACGGGCGCGGCCCTCGCTCGCGCCGTCCGTCCGGACCCGCTTCGAGGCCGACTGGGTGCTGCTGGAGCGGGCGGAGCGGACCGACCCGGCGGCCGTCCGCGACCTCGTCGACTACCCCATGACCGGCGCCTGGCTCGGCGCGGTCCTCGCCGCCGGCGAAGGCCCGGACCTGGCCGGGCAGTTGCCCTACCTCACCGGACTGGCCCTGGCCGCCGCCGTGCGCGCGGGCTGTCCGGCCCGGGGGGAACGTCCGGCGCCCTCGGGCCGCCTGGTGCTGCCGGGGCTCGGCGTGCTGAGCTGCCCCTCCGGCCGCGCCCTGCTCGGCGGCCGGCCCGGACTGATGCGCATCACGGACGCCGCCGGCGCCGCCGAGGTGCTGCTCACCCGCCCCGCGGCGGGCGCCCGCCGGCCGGCCCGCGGCGGCACCGGCTGGCTCGGCCTGCGCACGCTGCCCGGCAGCGCCGTACTCCTCGACGACCTCGACCCCTACCGGGTGCCCGCGCACGGCATCGGACCCGCGGCCCTGCCCGCCGCCCGGCGACCGCACTCCACGCCCGCCGCGTGGGCCGCGCGCTGGCGCGCCGCGCGGGCGCTGCTGACGGAGGCCGATCCCGCCCGGGCCGCGGAGACCGGATCCGTGCTGCGTGCGGTGGTCCCCCTCGCACCGTCCGGGCGTCCGGGCGGCCCCGTGATGAGCGCCACCCTGCGCGCCGCCCCCGGCGCGCTGCTCAGCCAGCTGCCCGAGGACGCGGGCGACCTGGCCGAGACCCTGGTCCACGAGACCCAGCACACCAAACTGGCCACCCTGCACGAACTGGTCCCGCTGTACCGGCCGGGCGGCGCCCGGTACCGGGTGGGCTGGCGCCCCGACCCGCGTCCGGTGCCCGGCGTGCTCCAGGGCGTCTACGCCCACCTCGCCCTCGCCGACCTGTGGCGCCGGGCCGGGAACGGGCCCCGGCTCGGCCACGGCTGGCGCGATCGCGCCGAGCGTCTGTTCGACACCCGCTGGGATCAGGTGGGCCAAGCCTTGTCCATCCTCCGAGAATCCGATGAACTGACCTGTGCGGGGCGGGAGTTCGTCCAGGAGATGGAACGGCACCACGCGAGTCTCGGCGTGGCGGCCCGAAGCCCGGGGTGACAGCTCGTACATGGTGGGTTGCGCTAGGTTAGGCGGGCGCTCGTCCGGAGGTCGGGCACGGGAACAGGAGCGGCGATGGCGGAACAGCGGCGGTCGGACACGGACGGTGCGGCACAGCACTTCCTGGTGGTCTTCCCCGGTTACCACCGCTCATGGGCGGCGTGGATCGCGCAGACCCTCGAACGCCACGGCCACCGGGCCACCCTGCAACGCTGGGACCCGCCACGCGAGGTACCGCTGGAGGACTCGCTCGGCGATCTGCTGCTGTCCAGCGGCCGGGTGCTGCTGGTGCTCAACGACTGGTTCTTCGAGCTGGGCCCCCGCGCGGCGGGTGAATGGAACGACGTCCTGCGCGGTTTCGTCGCCCACCACGCCGACCGCTTCGCCGCCGTCAACCTCACCAACCGTCCGCTGCTGCCGGCCACCGCCGTCCTCGAACCGGCCAGCCTCTGGGCGCTCAGCGAGGAGGCCGCCGAGGAACGCCTGCTCAGCCGGCTCGGCCTGGACCGCCGGCGCACCCCCCGCAGCCTCCCCGGCGGCCGGGTCCGCTACCCGGAGAACCGCTCCGACGTCTGGGGCGAGGTCCCCCGCCGCAACCCGCGCTTCACCGGCCGCGACGATCTGCTGGGCGAGATCCACCAGCGGCTGTCCGACGCCGAGCGCGGCGCCTCCGCCTGCACCCTGCTCGGCATGTCCGGCATCGGCAAGACCCAGCTGGCCGCCGAGTTCGCGCACCGCTTCAGCACCGACTACGACCTGGTCTGGTGGGTCAACTCCGACGACCGCAACATCCAGCGCGACCGCTTCGGCGAACTCGCCGTGGAACTCGGCCTGCCCATCGGCAGCGAGCCCGGCGAACGCATCCGCGCCGTCCGCGACGCGCTGCGCCGGGGCGAGCCGTACGCCAACTGGCTGATCATCTTCGACGGCTGGGACGACTCCGAGGGCATCAACACCCTGCTCCCGCAGGGCCCCGGCCATGTCCTGGTCACCTCCCGCAACCGGGCCTGGAGCGAGTACACCGACGTCCTGGAGGTACCGGCCTTCCTGCGCGCCGAGTCCACCGGCTACCTCATGCGCCGCGCCCCGCACATCACCGCGACCGAGGCGGACGAGGTCGCCGCCGAGTTCGGCGACGTACCGCTGCCCCTGGTGCAGGCCGCCTCCTGGCTCGGCGAGTCCCACATGGAGGTGCCCGAGTACCTGCGGATGGTGCGCGAACGCCGGCTGTCCACCGTCGACGAGCCCGCCACCGGCGAGGGCTTCCCGCAGTCCTCCATGACCTCCTGGTCGATACTGCTCAACCGGCTGCGCCGCTCCCAGCCCCAGGCCATCGACGTCCTCGGCCTGTGCACCTCTTTCGCCCCGGGACGCATCCCGCTCGGCCTGATCCGCGCCTACCCGCAGACGGACCTCCCCGAGGAACTGCGCTGGATGGCCACCGACCTGCCCGCCTGGACCCGGGCCCTGGACACCCTCGT
Organism: Streptomyces sp. NPDC052101; assembly: GCF_040680235.1. Taxonomy (NCBI): domain Bacteria; kingdom Bacillati; phylum Actinomycetota; class Actinomycetes; order Kitasatosporales; family Streptomycetaceae; genus Streptomyces; species Streptomyces sp. NPDC052101. The sequence goes on along the minus strand of NZ_JBFAWH010000015.1, from coordinate 51,907 downwards.
CAACTACTCCGTCCTCACCCGGGAGTCGCGCGGCCCGCTGGGCGCGGACATGGGCCCGCACCAGGAGTCCGTGCACATGCACCGGCTCGTCCACGACATCGTCTCCAAGCTGACCAGCGAGGAGAACCGGGCCATCCACCGCCGGGCGGTGCGCACCCTGCTCGCCGAGGCCGACCCCGGCAACCCGGCCGACAGCCGCAACTGGCCGCGCTACGCCGAACTGCTGCCGCACCTCGAACCCTCCGGCGCGCTGAGCAGCGGACAGGCCCGCGTCCGGGCCACCGTCCTGAACTGCCTCCAGTACTGCCGCAGCAGCGGCGAGTACAACAGCGGCCTCGAACTGGCCCAGAAGATCCGCGACCGATGGTCGGGCACCCTGGACCCGCTGGAGCCGGCCATGCTCGACCTGACCCGGACCGAGAGCTTCATCATGCGGGCCAGCGGCCGGTTCCGCGACGCCTACGATCTGGACCGACGCTTCCTGGAGCGGGTGCAGTCCGCCCCCCGGCGCGACGAGCTGGCCGAGCTGATCACCCAGGGATCCGTCTCCGGCGACCTGCGCTTCCTCGGCCGGTACGAGGAGGCGTACACCCTGCAGCGGCAGGTCCTGGAGGGCCATGAACGGCTCCTCGGGACCGACGAGGCCGCGACCCTCGTCGCCCGGCACAACCTCGGCGTCGGCCTGCGCCTGCTCGGCCGCTACGCCGAGGCCTACGAACTCGATCTGGAGACCCTGTCCCTGCGGGAGAACGTGCTGCGCGCCCGGCACATCAGCACGCTCAACTCCGGCAGCGCGGTCGGGCACGACCTCAGACTGCTGGGCCGGTACCGGGACGCGCTGTCCCGCCAGGAGCCGCTGGTCCGCCTCCATGTGCAGGTACTCGGCCCACAGCACCCGCAGACCCTGGAGGCCCGCGTCCAGCTCGCCCTGTGCCGGCGCCGCGAGGGCGGACCCAGCCAGGACGTCAGCGCCGGCATGGCCACACTGCTCGACCAACTCGCCCAGCTGCACGGCCGCGAGCACTACCGCACGCTGTCCTTCCTCACCGCCTACGGCAACTATCTGCGCGAGCACGGGGATCTGAGCCGGGCCCGCGAGCTGATCGACGAGGCCGAGGCCGGCTACCGTTCCCTGCTCGGCCCCGCCCACCCCATCGCCACCGGCATGCTCTCCAACACCGCGCTCGTCATGCAGGTGGCCGGCGAGCGGGCCGAGGCACTGGCCATGCAGGAGGCCGCGCTGGCCGGGCTCACCTCCACCCTCACCGCCGACCATCCCTGGGTCCTCGGCTGCGCCCTCAACACGGCCGCCGCGCGCAACATCAACGGCCGGATCACCGAGGCCACGGAGCTGAGCCGGGAGACCCTGCGCCGGGCCCGGCACACCCTGGGCCACGAGCATCCGCTCACCCTGTCCTGCCAGGTCGCCCTCGCCGCGGACCTGCGGGCCGTGCACGAGCAGGAAGAGGCCGGAAAGCTGGAGGAAGACGCCCTGCTCACCCTCACCCGCACCCTGGGCGCCCAGCACACCCACACGATCTCGGCCCGCCAACGGGTGCGGCCCTACTGGGACTTCGAGGCGTACCTGGGCTGACGGCACGATCACGGGCGCGGTCGGCTGCAACCCCCTGGGGGCGCGGGGAACTGCGCGACCGGCCAGGACGGACCGGCAGCCGCGAACGGTCTCAACCACCCCCTGGGTAGGCGAAGGGCCCGGTACGAGTGAGAACTCGGTACCGGGCCCAGACGTTCGGCCGAACCGCCGGAGGCCTACGCCTCGAAGACCTCACGCACCAGCTGCTCCTGCTCGGCCTGGTGCCGCTTGGCGGAGCCGACGGCCGGGGACGAGCCGTGCGGGCGCGAGATGCGGCGCAGCCGCTCGCCGTGCGGGACGTCCGCGCCGACCGCCAGGTCCAGGTGGTCGATCAGGTTGAGCGCGATGAACGGCCAGGCACCCTGGTTCGCCGGCTCCTCCTGCGCCCACAGGTACTTCTCGGCGTTCGGGTACTTCTTGATCTCCGCCTGCAGCTCGGCACCCGGCAGCGGGTACAGCCGCTCGATGCGGATGATCGCCGTGTCCGTGACGCCGCGCTTCTGACGCTCGGCCTCCAGGTCGTAGTACAGCTTGCCGGCCACGAAGACGACCTTGCGGACCGCGGCCGGGTCCACCGTGGCGTCCCCGATGACGGGACGGAACTGACCCGACGTGAACTCCTCCGTCTTCGACGCGGCGGCCTTCAGGCGCAGCATCGACTTCGGGGTGAAGACCACCAGCGGCTTGTGGTGCGGGTTGTGCACCTGCCACCGCAGGAGGTGGAAGTAGTTCGACGGCAGGGTCGGCATGGCGACCGTCATGTTGTTCTGCGCGCAGAGCTGGAGGAACCGCTCGACACGGGCCGAGGAGTGGTCCGGGCCCTGGCCCTCGTAGCCGTGGGGGAGGAGGAGGGTGACGCCGCTCGTCTGGCCCCACTTCTGCTCGGCCGCCGAGATGTACTCGTCGACCACCGTCTGGGCGCCGTTGACGAAGTCACCGAACTGCGCCTCCCACATCACGAGCGCGTCGGGGCGGGCCAGCGAGTAGCCGTACTCGAAGCCCATGACCGCGTACTCGGACAGCAGGGAGTTGTAGACGTTGTAGCGCGACTGCTCCTCGGCGAGGTACTGCAGCGGGGTGTACTCCTCGCCCGTCTCGCGGTCGATGAGGACCGCGTGGCGCTGGCCGAAGGTGCCGCGCTGGGAGTCCTGGCCGGACAGCCGGACCGGGATGCCCTCAAGGAGCAGGGAGCCCACAGCCAGCGTTTCGCCCATGCCCCAGTCGATCGTGCCGTCCTCGACCATCGTCGCCCGGCGCTGCAGCTGCGGCAGCAGACGCGGGTGGACGTGGAACGAGTCCGGGATGTTGACCTGGGACTCGGCGATGCGCTTGACGACCTCCGAGGAGATCGCGGTGCTCACGGCGACCGGGAAGTCCGCCTGCGGGTCCGCCACCGGGCCGGTGGACTGCTGGGCCGTGACGGCCTCGCGGACCTCGGTGAAGACCTTCTCCAGCTGGCCCTGGTAGTCCTGCAGGGCCTGCTCGGCCTCTTCCAGGGTGATGTCGCCGCGACCGATCAGGGACTCGGTGTAGAGCTTGCGCACCGAGCGCTTCTTGTCGATCAGGTCGTACATCAGCGGCTGGGTGAAGGCCGGGTTGTCCGACTCGTTGTGACCGCGGCGGCGGTAGCAGATGAGGTCGATCACCACGTCCTTGTTGAACGCCTGGCGGAACTCGAAGGCCAGCCGCGCGACGCGGACCACGGCCTCCGGGTCGTCGCCGTTCACGTGGAAGATCGGGGCCTCGATCATGCGGGCCACGTCCGTCGCGTACATGGAGGAACGCGAGGACTCGGGGGCCGCGGTGAAGCCGACCTGGTTGTTGATGACGATGTGGACCGTGCCGCCGGTGCGGTAGCCGCGCAGCTGCGACATGTTCAGGGTCTCGGCCACCACGCCCTGGCCCGCGAAGGCCGCGTCGCCGTGCAGCGCGACCGGCAGGACCGTGAAGTCCGTGCCGCCCTTGTTGATGATGTCCTGCTTGGCGCGGGCGATGCCCTCGATGACCGGGTCGACCGTCTCCAGGTGGGACGGGTTGGCGGCCAGCGAGACGGTGATCTGCTCGCCGTCCAGGCCGGTGAAGGTGCCCTGGGCGCCCAGGTGGTACTTCACGTCGCCGGAGCCGTGCATCGACTTCGGGTCGAGGTTGCCCTCGAACTCGCGGAAGATCTGCGCGTACGACTTGCCGACGATGTTCGCAAGAACGTTCAGCCGGCCACGGTGGGCCATGCCGATGACGACCTCGTCCAGCCGGGACTCGGCCGCGGAGTCGATCACCGCGTCCAGCAGCGGGATGACCGACTCGCCGCCCTCCAGCGAGAACCGCTTCTGGCCGACGTACTTCGTCTGCAGGAAGGTCTCGAAGGCCTCCGCCGCGTTCAGCCGGCGCAGGATCCGCAGCTGCTCCTCGCGCTCCATCTTGGAGTGCGGGCGCTCCACCCGGTCCTGGATCCACTTGCGCTGCTTGGGGTCCTGGATGTGCATGAACTCGATGCCGGTGGTGCGGCAGTACGAGTCGCGCAGGACGCCGAGGATGTCGCGCAGCTTCATCATCGACTTGCCGGCGAAGCCGCCGACCGCGAAGTCGCGCTCCAGGTCCCACAGGGTGAGCCCGTGCTCGGTGATGTCCAGGTCGGGGTGCTTGCGCTGCTTGTACTCCAGCGGGTCGGTGTCGGCCATGACGTGGCCGCGGACCCGGTAGGAGTGGATCAACTCGAAGACGCGGGCGGCCTTGGTGACGTCGTCGTCGTGCGAGGCGTCGATGTCCTTGAGCCAGCGGACCGGCTCGTAGGGGATGCGCAGGGCCTCGAAGATGTCGTCGTAGAAGCCGTTCTCGCCCAGCAGCAGGTTCGCGACCTGGCGCAGGAACTCGCCGGAGGCCGCGCCCTGGATCACCCGGTGGTCGTAGGTCGACGTGAGCGTCATGACCTTGGAGACACCGAGCTTGTTCAGGGTGTCCTGGCTGGTGCCCTGGAACTCGGCCGGGTAGTCCATGGAGCCGACGCCCATGATCACGGACTGGCCGGGCATCAGACGCGGCACGGAGTGGACGGTGCCGAGGCCGCCGGGGTTGGTCAGGGAGACCGTGACACCGGTGAAGTCGTCCATCGTCAGCTTGCCGTCACGGGCGCGGCGGACGATGTCCTCGTAGGCCTGCCAGAACTCGAAGAAGTTCAGCGTCTCGGCCTTCTTGATGGCGGCCACGACGAGCTGGCGGTCGCCGTTGGGCTTCACCAGGTCGATGGCCAGGCCGAGGTTGACGTGGGCCGGCTTGATGAGGGTCGGCTTGCCGTCCTTCTCGCCGAACGCGTAGTTCATCGGCGGCATGGCCTTGATGGCCTGCACCATCGCGTACCCGATCAGGTGCGTGAAGGAGATCTTCCCGCCGCGGGCGCGCTTGAGGTGGTTGTTGATGACGATGCGGTTGTCGAACAGCAGCTTCACCGGGACCGCGCGGACCGAGGTGGCCGTCGGCAGCTCCAGCGAGGCGTTCATGTTCTTCGCGACCGCGGCGGCCGGGCCGCGCAGCGTGACCAGCTCCGGGCCCTCCGGGGCCGCGGCGGCCGGGGCGGGCTTGGCGGCCGCCGGCTTCGGCTGAGCGGGCGCCTGTGCGGGCTGCGCCGGCTTGGCCGGGGCCTTCGCCGCGGGAGCCGGAGCCGCGGCGGGCTTCGGCGCGGCCACGGGAGCCGGGGCGGCGGCCTGGGGGGCCGGGGCCGCGGGCTGGGCCGGCGGGGCCGTGGTGGTGGTCCCTGCGGCCCCCGCGGCCGCAGTACCCGCCGCAGCCGGGGTGGCAGGAGCGCCCGGCTTGTAATCGGCGAAGAAGTCCCACCAGGCGCGGTCTACCGAATTCGGGTCCTGGAGGTACTGCTGATAGATCTCGTCGACGAGCCACTCGTTCGGACCGAACGCGGCAGCGGGGTTCTTCCCGGCTTGGTCGTCGGTCGAGACGCTCGGGTTACTGGGGGACTGTGGCGACACGGCGGCAACCGCCCTCTTCCGCTTCACAAGGTGATGGACAGCGGGAATAAAGGCTACGCCTCCACAGCCGGGAAGGTCAGGTCGGGCAAGGTCATCGTCGCGTAAGTCACATCGAAAATCTTGTTTCAGGGCTTGATATGGCGGGAAACAAGCGTGGTTCCGCAGATGAGAGGGTGCGCCGACTCCGGCCCGCAGCGCCGTCCTTCCACGGATCGCCCGGGCCTGCCCCTGATCACACGTGTCCAGCTGCGCGACTACGGCGCGGACGCTCGTGGATCTTGTGCTTCCGGAGCGAACTTTACGTCAACTTGGGACGGAAGACAGTCCCGGAAGGGTGACGATGATCCGGCAGCCCCGCTCGGATTCGGCCACACCGATCCGGCCGCCGTGCAGATCCACCGCCCAGCGGGCGATCGCCAGCCCGAGCCCGGTACCGCCGTCGCTGCCCGGACCGTGCGGCCGCGTCACCGCGCCCCGGTTGAACCGCTCGAAGACCCGGTGCCACTCCGACCGCGGGATGCCGGGGCCCTCGTCCAGGACCTCCAGCTCCAGCGACTCCGGCTGCGGTCCGCGCCGCGCCTTCACCGTCACCCGGCCGTGCGGCGGGCTGTGCTTGACCGCGTTGTCGATCAGATTGGCGACGACCTGGTGGATGCGCTCGGGATCCGCGTGCGCGGTCAGCTCCGGCGGGGAGACGTCCAGGTGCAGATGGACGTCGGTGCGCGTGTGGCTGCCGGAACCGGAGGCGATGCCCGCGCGTGCCGAGGCCACCATGTTGGCCTCCTTCAGCACGCCCGAGAGATACGGCCACACCTCGAAACGGCGCATCTTCAGCGGTACGACGCCGTTGTCGAGCCGGGACAGGTCCAGCAGGGTCTCCACCAGCCGGCCGAGCCGCTCGGTCTGCTTCAGGGCCGTCCGCATGGTCTCCTGGTCGGCCTCGGTGACCCCGTCGACGATGTTCTCCAGGACCGCGCGCAGCCCGGCGATCGGGGTGCGCAGCTCATGGGAGACGTTCGCCACCAGCTCTTTTCGCTGGCGGTCCTGGGCCTCCAGCTCGTCCGCCATGACGTTGATCGTCTGCGCCAGGTCACCCAGCTCGTCCCGGCGGCCCTCGCTGACCCGGCGGGTGTAGTCGCCCTGCGAGATAGACCGCGCCACCGCGTTCATCTCGTCCAGCGGCATGGTCAGCGAATGCGCCACGAACTGTGTGATCAGCAGCGTGGCGATCATGGAGAAGACCGTGATGAAGCGCAGCTCGGTCTTGGTGTGCACCGCGACGATCGACAGTCCGGTGGTGATCAGCACCGCGATGACGACGAGCGCGCCCAGCTTGGTCTTGATCGAGAACGGGCGAACGCCGCCCCAGGGATCCTCCCCGGGGCTCCTCCGTGCGGCCTGCCGCCCGTCGATGGTCATGGCGTGGGCGTCTCCAGCGCGTAGCCGACGCCGTGCACGGTGCGGATCCGCTCGGCGCCGATCTTCCGGCGCAGTGCCTTGATGTGGCTGTCGACCGTACGGGTGCCGGAGGCGTCCGCCCAGTCCCACACCTCGGCCAGCAGCTGCTCACGGGAGAGCACCGCGCGCGGGGTGTTCGCCAGGCACACCAGCAGATCGAATTCGGTGGGCGTCAGATGGACGTCCTCGGACTTCACCCGCACGCGGCGCTGCGCGTGGTCGATCTCCAGCTCGCCGAGGCGCAGTATGCCCGAGCGCGGCGTGGCGGCGGCCAGCGCCGCCCGCTCCACCCGGCGCAGCAGCACATGCACCCGCGCGGCCAGCTCCCGCATCGAGAACGGCTTGGTCATGTAGTCGTCCGCGCCGACCCCGAGACCGACGAGCATGTCCGTCTCGTCGTCGCGCGCGGTCAGCATCAGCACCGGCACCGGCCGCTGCGCCTGCACCCGCCGGCAGACCTCGAGGCCGTCGAAGCCCGGCAGCATGATGTCGAGGATCAGCAGGTCGGGCTGCCAGGCCTCGGCCGTGTCGACCGCCGCCGGGCCGTCCGACGCGGTCTGCACGAGAAATCCCTCGGCGCGCAGCCGGGCCGCGATGGCGTCGACGATCGTGGGGTCGTCCTCGACGACCAGCACCCGGCGCTGTGCGCCCTGGGTGGTCGTCGCCGCGCCGCTCTGGGAGGTGTGTGTCTGCTCCATCGCCCGCCCCTGCTTGTTGCTTTCCGGAACCCGTGGGGTGATCCCATGTCTGCGATTGACGCTTGAATGATCCGCGTCAGGGCAGCACATTACGGGGATCCACCGTGCTGTCGCTATCCAGGTCGGACGCCGAGGTGAACCGCGTCCGGAACGCCCCGGGCAACGGGCACCTCTTCGGTACGCACCTGACGGAACCCGGCATTCCGCAAGGTTCCTTCAAATTCCGGAGAGGGCTCGGCGGACCACACCGCGAGCACCCCGCCGGGTCTCAACACCTTTGCACAGGCCGCGAGTCCGGCCGGTGAGTAGAGGGTGTGATTGTCGTCCGTGACCGTCCATCCGGGGCCATTGTCGATATCCAGGCAGAGCGCGTCGAACGTGTCGGAAGTCTCATAGAGGAACTTTACGAGATCGTCCTCCACGATCTCGGTGCGCGGATCGTCGAGCGCCCCGGCGGACACCTGCGCCAGCGGCCCGTCCCGGTGCCAGTCGACCACGGCCGGCTCCCGCTCGACCACGGTGATCCGCCCCCACCTGCCGTCCGCCGCGGCATGTGCGAGTGAGAATCCCACGCCCAGCCCGCCGATCAGCACGTTCGGCTCCTGCCGCCCGTCCAGCGCGTCGTACGCGGCGTCCACCAGCAGCCGCTCCGAGCGGCCGTCGGAGGTGTCCATCAGGAAACATCCGTTGGCGATGATCTGCAGCAGCGCTCCGTGCCGGCGCAGCACCACCTCGCCGTGCGGTCCGTCACGCCGGTCGAGGATCACGGGGGAGTTGGACATGGCCGTCATGGGCCCATTCTGGCCGGACTCCGCATGACCTTCACCGGAAATTCCACGACGTGACACATCAGCGGAATCCGGCCATGCGCGCGCGTCTGACGCGCCTGCGATCACCTTCTGCTTCACATGGTCGGCACAGGATCCTCACTGGTTGTGCCGCCGGAGAGCACATTCCGGTTCGGTCCCGCCGCACCGTTCCTTTCAAGTCAGCTGCTTCAACAGCTCTTTACCCGGCCATGGGGCTTCTGCCTATGGTGTGCGCCGTCCGGCAGGCCTGACCAACCCGCCGAACCATCGATCAGCGACCGGAGACCACCGGACGCACACGGGGGAGGACTCAGCCATGCCTTCATGCCGCCGTCGGCGCATGCCCTGACGCGGGCTGCCCTCACCCAGGTGGACGCGGCAAGCGCTCCTCATCGCCGATGAACACGCGCTTCGCCGGCTCTCCTCCGGCCTTCACCCGAAGTCTGCCCTGCCCTGCCCTTTGCTCCCCCCTTGCCGAACGGCGCCCAGTGAAGGAGAAGCCGCCCCCATGGCCGACGAGATGGTACGCAGAGCCCAGATGTTCGTGAACGCCGCCTACCAGGGCAAGCTGGGCATCGACCGGATACCCGAGGACGGGAAGACCGGGTGGGGCATCATGTTCGCCCTGACCCGGGCCCTCCAGTACGAGCTGGGCATCACCACCCTGTCGGACACCTTCGGCCTGACGACGCTCGGCACGCTGCAGTCGAAGTATCCGCGCCTCGACAGCGGCACCGTCCCCAGCGAGAACTTCTGCCGGATCATCCAGTCCGCCCTGTACTGCAAGGGGTACGACGGCGGCGAGATCGACGGGAAGTACAACGACCGCGTCCGCACCTCGGTGATCAAGCTGAAGCAGGACATGGGCGTCGACTTCGCCTATCCCGGCGGCGACGTGACACCGAAGGTGTTCAAGGGCCTGCTCAACATGGACGCGTACGTCACCGTCAACAGCGGCTCGGACGCCATCCGTGCGGTGCAGCGCTGGCTCAACGGCGAGTTCGTCAACCGCAAGGACTTCTTCGTCATCCCGTGCGACGGCCACCACTCCCGCGACGTCGCCAAGTCCATGCTCTACGCGATCCAGTACACGATGGGCATGGCGGACGGCACCGCAAACGGCGTTTTCGGCCCCGGTACGCAGGCGGGTCTGAAGGAGAAGGCCACCGTGGGTGTCGGCTCCTCCAGCACCTGGGTCCAGTTGTTCTCCGCGGGCATGGTCCTCAACCAGCGGCCCGTCTCCTTCACCTCGACCTTCAGCGGCGCGCTGTCGGACGCCGTCAAGCAGTTCCAGGTGTTCGCCCACCTTCCGGTCACCGGCAAGGGCGACTTCTCCACCTGGGCCTCGCTTCTCGTCTCCTACGGCGACCAGGACCGCCAGGGAGCGGCCTGTGACGGCGTGACCCGGATCACCCCCGCGCGTGCGGCCACGCTGAAGGCACAGGGCATCACGTACGTGGGCCGCTACCTCACCAATCCGTCCGTCTCCTCGCTGCCGGAGAAGGCGATCCAGGCCGGCGAACTCCAGACGATCGCCGACAACGGGCTGCGCTGCTTCCCGATCTACCAGACCTACGGGCGCGGCACCGACGACTTCAGCTATCCGCTCGGGCGTGCGGCGGGGCAGGCCGCGGTCAACGCCGCGCTCGACCACGGCTTCAAGGCGGGCACCAGGATCTTCTTCTCCGTCGACTTCGACGCCCTCGACCAGGACGTCACCAACAGCGTCCTGCCCCACTTCAAGGGGATCCAGGACGCCATCGCCGACGACGGAAACCGTTTCGCGATCGGCGTGTACGGGCCGCGCAACGTGTGCACGCGCGTCTCTGAAGCCGGGCACGCCTCGGCGTCGTTCGTGTCCGACATGTCCTCCGGCTTCTCCGGGAACTTCGGCTACCCGCTGCCGGAGAACTGGGCCTACGACCAGATCGTCACCCGCAAGCTCGGCTCCGGTGGCGGGCAGATCGAGATCGACAACAACATCGCCTCCGGGCGCGACACCGGCCAGGGCTCCTTCGACAAGCCCCGCGCCGCCAAGCCCGACGTCCGGCTCGACGCGGACGTCGTCTCCGCGATGCAGACGGACGTCGGCAAGTACATGGAGTCCCTCGGGTACCCGCTGGACGGCGGAACGCGCAGCTACCAGCACTGGAAGTGCTTCCAGTCGGCCGTGGCCGACCACGACGACGTGATCACGATGCTGTCGAACAAGTACAACATGCGCAAGGCGCTGATCCAGACCTCCTGTTACTGGGAGATGCGGCACATCACGCCCGAGGACGAAGCGGCCTGGGAGGCCGTGATCCTGGCGTTCAACACGACGGGCAAGTACATCAGGGACACCTCGACCGGCATCGCCAAGCAGCGTGCGATGACCCTCTGCGGAGCCTGGAACTGGGCCCTGGACAAGGGCTATGTGACCGGGCAGCCCTACCGCGACGTGTCGAAGGACGCCGACAAGTACAACGTGTGGAAAAAGGCGCACGACGACGAGGCGTTCGCCCTCACCAGCGTCGCCATGATCCACATGTGGGACATCGACGGAAAGCCCGGTGGCGACGACAACTCCAAGGCGCTGCGCAAGCCGAGTCTGGACTACACCGACTACGAGATCTACGAGGTGCTGCGCCGCTACCAGGGGCCCGCCGTGGAGCCCGCGCTGTCCGAGGCGAAGAAGCGCCTGGGCCTGTACTACGTGATGGAGAAGTACAACTCCATCTCCCGCAACCTCTGAAGGCGCACCATGCTCGTACTCTTCGCCCTGACGGCCGGAGTCATCGGCACGCTTGCCCTCGCCGTGAAGGGGATCAGGGCGACGGCCGCATCCGGCGCGCGAGGACTCGCCGTTCTCGGCTTCGCGGCGGGACTCGGCCTGTACACCTGGGGTCTGTTCTTCGTCATGCTCGCCGACGGGGGGAACGGCGGGGCCGACTCGGTCCCCCCGCCCAGCTGCCGCAACGATTCCCGCGCACCCCATGTCACCGGCACCGACGTCAGCTTCCTGCCGCTCCGCGTCGAGTGCCGGCTCGCATCGGGCGGACGGTACAGCTCCGAAGACGTACCCGCATATGTCAATCCGGGAGCGTTCGGAGCCGTCCTGGCCGCCACTGTCGCCGCCGTACTCGTCAAAGTCCGTGAGGAGAAGCGTTGACGTACATATCCCGCCGCACGGCCCTGCGCCGTGCCGGCTTCATCACCGCAGGCACTGTTCTCGGCTCACAACTGCTGACCACTCCCGGACACGCCGCGTCCGGACGTCCCGACCCGCACCAGCTGCGCGAGGCCGTACGCAGAGCCCAGGAGCGCGCCCGGCAGCGCAGGGACCATGCCGGAACCGGCACCCCGTCCCAGAACGGCTGGGAGCTGGAGAAGGTCGCCGACGACCGCGGCAACGTCTACACCCGGCCCGTCCCCGGAACACCGCTCAGGGTCCAGGTCCGCATGGGCGACGCCGAGACCGTCCTCGTCCATGTCATCCGCCGCTTCCACTACGACATCGACCCGCTCGGCGTCCGAGGGGAGCCGCGCGCGGTCGAGGGCTGGGTGCCCGCGTCGGAGGTCCGCGACCGGCACCTCCCGGAGTCGAACCGGGCGTCCGGGACGGCGATCGTCATCCGGCCGGGCTCGTATCCGCCGGGCCTGCGCGGCAGCTTCACCCCGGCCCAGGAACTGCTCATACGGGACATCCTCGCCGACACCGAGGGCGTGGTGCGCTGGGGCGGTGACGACATGCGCCCTTATGAGGGCCTGTTCTACGTCGCCGTACGCCCCGGCGACCCACGTCTGGCGCAGGTCGCCGCCAAGCTCCGTTCCTGGGACGCCGCCCCGGGCCAGGGCGCCGGAGTCCTCGCCGACATGGCACAGCCGGCACGGCGCCGCCGGGCGGCCCGCTACCAGTGACCGGCTGTCAGCGACCCTCCATGACCGACATGTTCGTCAGTGAAAGGAACCACCGTCATGCGTAGATTCATCACTTCCCTCGGGCTGGGGGCCTCGGCCGCGGGCGTCTGCATGCTGCTGGCCGCGCCGGCGTCGGCCGCGGGGCTCACGTCCAGCTCCACGTTCGATGTCACCTACCCCGACAAGAGGCCGGCGCAGAGCTACTACGTGTACAACACCGCCGAGCTGAAGAACGGCATGGTGACGGGCAAGTCGTTGCTGAGCTGGCAGATCCTCGACGATGTGGTCGTCGACTCCTCCAAGCGGTTCACCAGCTTCAAGATCACGTCGCGGATCGAGGAGCGGCTGACCAAGACCGGCGAGGACCACGTGGTCACCTCGAAGACGTGTGACATGACCAAGCTCGTCAACGACAACGCCACCTGGTTCCGCGACGAGCCGGTCAACAACTGCGTTCCCGAGTCCTCCCTCTACGACGGCGAGGTGTTCTGGTCGACCGACTCCACGATCGTCTACGACATCGAAGGGGACGGAAAGGGCCCGATCACACAGCAACTCACCGGCTCGCCGTTGATCCACGGCTGAGAATCCGGAGCAGCTGGACCCTGCCGTCAGCAGGGGCACGGGGTGCTCCGGAGGCCGTTCGGCGGGGACGCGGCCGAGTCGGGCTTCATGACCGGTGCGGAGGCGGACGCGATCGGAGTGTGAGAGGTTGCTGTGAATCGGCTCGCGCGTGGCGTCGGTCATAGACAGCGGCCCTCGGAACCCGAAGGGTTGGGCGCGACGGAAGGAGTTCCGCAACGTGGAACGGATCGCGACGGGCCCTGTGGTGGCCGCGTCCCCGCCCCCGCGGGGCATGCCCCTGCCCGACGGCACCGCCGCCGTCCCGGCCCCCGCGCTCGCGGACCTGCTGGACGGCATGCCGCGCCAGCGGCATGCCACGGTCCCCGCACTCGATCCCGATCCCGTGCCTGTTCCTGTTCCTGTTCCTGTTCTCGTCTCCGTCCCCGCCTCTGCCGCGGCCTCCGCCTCCGTCTTCGTCGAGGCGCGCCCGGCCGTACGGATCCCGCGCCTGTGGCGGTTGCTTCCCACCCCGGTCGGCACCCCGTTCACCTTCGCCTACATGGCCGTCCTCGCCGTCACCTCCGTGGTCGCGGCCGTGGCCGATCCCGGCCTGGTGCACGCCCTCTACCAGGACTCCAGCACGGACGTGGCCCATCTGGCGCGCACGCCCGTCCTGGTGCTGCTGATGAGCGCGCTGTGGATCGCGGGCGGCGTCCTGTCGCCGTACGCGCTCGCCTTCGTACTGGTGCTCACCGCGCTGGAGCGACGCATAGGAGGCGCCCGGACCGCCTGTGTCTTCCTGGCGGGCCATGTCCTCGCCACACTCGCCACCGAGGTCCCGGTGGGCCTGGCCGTCCTGTTCGGCGACCTCCCCGCCACCTCGCTGCACCGGCTCGACTACGGCATCAGCTTCGGCGTCGCCACGAGCATCGGCTCCCTGGCGGGCCTTCTGCGCCCCTGGCTGCGCTGGCCCGTGCTCGCCCTGACGGCCGGCCTCCTGCTGAACGACCTGATCGCCTTCCTTGACCCCATGACGAACTGGGGCCACCTCATCGCCCTGGCGATCGGCGTCTCGACCTGGCCTCTGGTCCGACGCTGGCAGCAGCAGGCCTGAAAGCGAACGCCCCTTTCTGGGCACCCCCTAGGCGCAAGTGATCGCTCAGAGCGAACAAGCCAGGGGAACACCAGCCCACCCCCAACGGTTGAGTCGGCATAGCTCAACTTGACTGCCGAAGGGGAGATCATGGCTGCTGAGTCCACGGCGTTCACGCTCGTACTGCCCGTGCTGCCGCTCGACGACGAGGTCGTGCTGCCCGGCATGGTGGTTCCGCTGGACCTGAGCGACACCGAAGTGCGGGCCGCGGTGGAGGCCGCGCAGGCCGCCGCCCGGTCGGAGCCGGGCAAGCCCAGGGTGCTGCTGGTGCCACGCATCGACGGCACGTACGCGAAGACCGGTGTGCTGGGCACGGTCGAGCAGGTCGGCCGGCTGGCCGACGGGGACCCGGGGGCTCTGATCCGCGGGCGGAGCCGGGTGCGGATCGGCGCGGGCACCACCGGTCCCGGCGCGGCCCTGTGGGTCGAGGGCGCGCAGGTCGAGGAGACCGTGCCGGACCCGCTGCCCGGGCACGTCGCCGAACTCGTCAAGGAGTACAAGGCCCTCGCCACCAACTGGCTGAAGAAGCGCGGCGCCTGGCAGGTCGTGGACCGTGTCCAGGCCATCGACGGCGTCTCCGCGCTCGCCGACAACTCCGGCTACTCGCCGTTCCTCGCCATCGAACAGAAGGTCGAGCTGCTGGAGACCGCCGACCCGGTGGCCCGGCTCAGGCTCGCCGCACAGCAGCTCCGCGACCACCTCGCCGAGCAGGACGTGGCCGAGACCATCGCCAAGGACGTCCAGGAGGGCGTCGACAAGCAGCAGCGCGAGTTCCTGCTGCGCCGCCAGCTGGAGGCCGTCCGCAAGGAGCTGCGCGAGCTGAACGGCGAGCAGGACGGCGAGGAGTCCGACGACTACCGGGCCCGCGTGGAGGCCGCCGACCTGCCGGAGAAGGTCCGCGAGGCCGCGCTCAAGGAGGTCGACAAGCTGGAGCGGTCCAGCGACCAGTCCCCGGAGGGCTCCTGGATCCGCACCTGGCTGGACACCGTCCTCGAAATGCCGTGGAACGAGCGGACCGAGGACGCGTACGACATCCAGGGCGCCAAGGCGATCCTGGACGCCGAGCACGCCGGCCTGGAGGACGTGAAGGAGCGCATCACCGAGTACCTCGCGGTGCGCAAGCGGCGCACCGAGCGCGGCCTGGGCGTGATCGGCGGGCGGCGCGGCGGTGCCGTACTGGCCCTGGTCGGCCCGCCCGGTGTCGGCAAGACCTCGCTCGGCGAGTCCGTCGCGCACGCCATGGGCCGCAGGTTCGTCCGCGTCGCCCTCGGTGGCGTCCGGGACGAGGCGGAGGTCCGCGGCCACCGCCGTACGTACGTCGGCGCGCTGCCCGGCCGGATCGTGCGGGCCATCAAGGAGGCCGGTTCGATGAACCCGGTGGTCCTGCTGGACGAGATCGACAAGGTGGGTTCCGACTTCCGCGGCGACCCGGCCGCAGCCCTGCTCGAAGTCCTCGACCCCGCGCAGAACCACACCTTCCGGGACCACTACCTGGAGGTCGAACTCGACCTGTCGGACGTGGTGTTCCTCGCCACCGCCAACGTCCTGGAGGCCATCCCGGAGGCGCTCGCCGACCGTATGGAGATCGTCCGGCTGGACGGCTACACCGAGGACGAGAAGGTCGTCATCGCCCGCGACCACCTGCTCCCGCGTCAGCTGGAGCGGGCGGGGCTCGGCAAGGACGAGGTCACCCTGGACGAGAGTGCCCTGCGCAAGCTGGCCGGCGAGTACACGCGCGAGGCGGGCGTGCGCACCCTGGAGCGCTCGATCGCCCGACTGCTCCGCAAGGTCGCGGCCCAGCACGAACTCGGCGAGCGGAAGCTGCCGTTCACCGTCCGGGACGAGGATCTGCGCGCGCTGATCGGACGTCCGCGCCATGTGCCCGAGTCCGCCCAGGACCCGGCCGAGCGGCGCACGTCCGTCCCCGGTGTGGCGACGGGCCTCGCGGTCACGGGAGCGGGCGGCGACGTCCTCTTCGTGGAGGCGTCGCTGGCCGACCCGGAGACGGGCGCGGCGGGCCTGACCCTGACCGGCCAGCTCGGTGACGTGATGAAGGAGTCGGCGCAGATCGCGCTGAGCTTCCTGCGCAGCCACGGCGCCGAGCTGGAGCTGCCGGTCGGCGACTTGAGGGAGCGGGGCGTGCACATCCACTTCCCGGCGGGCGCGGTCCCGAAGGACGGACCGAGCGCGGGCATCACGATGACCACCGCGCTGGCCTCGCTGCTCTCCGGCCGCCTGGTGCGCACGGACGTGGCGATGACCGGCGAGGTCTCGCTGACCGGCCGGGTGCTGCCCATCGGCGGCGTGAAGCAGAAGCTGCTCGCCGCCCAGCGCGCCGGGGTGACCACCGTGATCATCCCCAAACGCAACGAACCCGACCTGGACGACGTCCCGGCCGAGGTGCTGGACAAGCTCGACGTCCACGCCGTGACCGATGTCCGCCAGGTCCTGGAGCTGGCGCTGGCCCCCGCGGTGAACGGGGCGGCGCCGGAGGTTCCCGTGGCGGCGTGACGGACGCTCCGGGAGAGGCGGGGCCCGGGTCCCATGAGGGGGATCCGGGCCCTCGCCATGCGCTCATATCGGTATGGGTCGGTAGAATTCAGGCGTGAGTTGGCCCCCCAAAACTCCCTCTGGGCTGATCGGGGCCGTGATCGCGGGGTATCGCGTGGAGTGCGAGCTGGGCCGCGGCGGCATGGCCGTCGTGTACCGCGCCAAGGATCTGCGGCTCGGCCGGACGGTGGCCCTGAAGCTGCTCGCCCCGGAGTACACCCGTAACGAGGGCTTCCGCCGGCGCTTCGCCCAGGAGTCGCGGGTGGCGGCCGCCATCGAGCATCCCAACATCGTTCCCGTCTTCGAGGCCGGCGAGACCGACGGCATCCTCTACATCGCCATGTGCTTCGTCGCCGGACTCGATCTGCGTGCCCTGATCGAACGGGAGGGCCGGCTGCCCGTGCCGGCCGTGCTGCGTATCGCGGCCCAGCTGGCGTCCGCCCTGGACGCGGCCCATGCGCGCGAGCTGGTCCACCGGGACGTCAAACCGGCCAATGTCATGGTCGCCAAGGGCGTCGACAGCGACCACCCCGAGCACGTGTATCTCACCGACTTCGGGCTGGCGAAGAAGTCGCTGTCGCTGACGGGGTTCACCACCGCGGGCGAGTTCGTCGGCACCCTCGACTACGTGGCGCCCGAGCGGATCGCCGGGCGCCCGGTGGACGGCAGGTCCGACCTGTACAGCCTGGCCTGTGTGGTCCACGAGATGCTCGCCGGCGCCCCGCCCTTCCGGCGCGAGGACCAGCTCGAACTGCTCTGGGCCCACCAGTACGACCCGCCGCCCGTGCTCAGCGAGGAGCGGCCGGACCTCCCGGCGGCCGCCGACGAGGTGCTCGCACGCGCCCTGGCGAAGGCCCCGGACGACCGCTACGAGTCCTGCCTGGAGTTCGTCGCGGCCCTGCGCGACGCGGTCGCCGACTCCGTGCCCCGCGGCCGTACGCCGACCGTGGTGGACCGCGTTCCGCCGCCGGAGCCGCCGTCCTGGGCCCGGCCGTTCCTCATCTGACCCCAGGCCGCCCTTGTGCTTATGCGGGCTTTACCCGATCCCTGTGGTGCCGTCAAGTCCCGAGTCCTCGGAACATGACCTGGATTTCGTCTTCGGGCCTACTTGAAGTGCGGCCTCACCGGAAAGGAAATGAGGCGGCACGGAGAGTGGAAATTGTCTCCGGAATTCCTTGCATCCATGGGAGAAAGCTCATGACTCGTAACGTTCACACCCACGACGAGATCCGCCCGAAGCGCCGAGGTCTCCGGCTGGCGACCGCCGTCGCCTCCGCCGCACTGGTCACCGGCGGTGTCCTCCTGCCCGTGTCCAGCGCGATGGCGGCCCCGATGCCCACGTCGACGGTGGCCTTCGTCCATGGCGGCGGCGCCGGTGGTGCCGGTGGCGACGGAGGCTCCGGTCTGGTCGGTGGCGGCGGTGGCGCCGGCGGCTCCGGCGGCGGCAGCGTCCTCGGCACCGGCGGTGACGGCGGCACCGGCGGCAACGGCGGCGACGGCATCCTCTCCGGTGGCGGCGGCGGTGGCGGCGGTGGCGGCGGTGAGGGCGTCATCGGTGGTAAGGGCGGCGACGGCGGCAACGGCGGCGCCGGGATCCTCTCCGGCGGTGGCGGCGGCAGCGGCGGTGGCGGCGGCGACGGCGTCCTCGTCGGCGGTGGCGGCGGCAACGGCGGGAAGGGCGGCAACAGCATCTTCCAGGGCGGCAACGGCGGCAAGGGCGGCAAGGGCGGCTTCGGCGGCCTCTTCGGCGGCGCCGGCGGGAACGGCGGAGCCGGTGGCTTCAGCCTCTTCTGAGCCCCCTCCTCCGACTGTCTCCGCACGTCTCTGACCGTCTCTTCTGACCGTCTCCTGTGACCGTCTCCTGTGACGGTCGACGGGGTGGAGGCCGCCCCAGGCCTCCACCCCCCCCGCATCCAGAACCCCTCATCTCACACCCCGCTCCGAAACGGAGACCCCGATGTCCACCCACCTCTGGCAGCGTCCCGTCCTCCTCGCGGCGGCCTCCGCGGCGCTCGTCACCATCACCGCATGCGGCGCCCAGGCGGCCACTCACGCGGCCCCCGCCCCCGCCGGCTACTCGGCCCTGGCCCACCAGTCGTCGCACTGCGGCGAAGGGGGCGAAGGCGGCAAGGGCGGCGCGCCCGGCCAGCCGGGTCAGCCGGGTCAGCCGGGCAAGGCGGGCTGCTTCTCGCTGGACGACCTGCCCGACAAGCCGAAGTCCGAACTGTCCCAGCTGGACAAGGCGCGCATCGCGCTGACCGTGCTGACCGGCCGGGTGACCCAGGCCGACGCGGCGAAGAAGTACAAGATCTCGGAGAAGGAGATCAGTGACTGGGAGCGTCAGCTCCTGAAGGGCGACTGGCTCGAATTTCTGCAGCAGGAATCCCCCTGAGGAATCGAGGAACTGAGGAATTGAGGTTGAGGAGAGAGGGGAATTCCATGCGCAGGCACTCCTGGAAATTCGGTCTCGGACTCGCGGTCTCGACCGTGGTGCTCGCCGGAGGCGCGATGGCGCCGGCCGCGATGGCCGACACCGGCCCCGTCGGCAGCGGGGCGGGCAGCAGCCCCGCCGGCATCGGCAGCATCCATGTGGGCAGCGGCAACATCCATGTGGGCAACGGCAGCGTCCGCGTCGGCGACTCGATCTGCGCGGGCAACTGCAACGGCACCGTCAACGGCACCGCCGGACACAACGGCGGCATCTGCGCCGGGCTCTGCAACGGCAGCGCCAACGGCGGCGCCGGCACCGACGGCGGACCGGGCCAGGAGGGCTCCAAGGGCGGCAACGGCGGGATCTGCGCCGGTGTCTGCTCGGGCAGCGTCAACGGCGGCGCCGGCGGGAACGGCGGCGCCGCGGCGGGCACCGGCGACGGCGGCGACGGCGGTCGCGGCGGCAACGGCGGGATCTGCCTCGGCGTCGGCTGCGAGACCAGCGGTCAGGGCGGCCGTGGGGGCGACGGTGGCAGCGGCTGACTCACCCCGTGGCCCTGGAGAGCGACTGCTCCGCCCACACCGTCTTGCCGACCCGGTCGTGCCGGGTGCCCCAGCGGTCGGCCAGCTGGGCGACCAGCAGCAGGCCCCGGCCGCCCTCGTCGAAGATACGGGCGCGCCGCATGTGCGGGGTGGTGCCGCTGGAGTCGTACACCTCGCAGATCAGGTTCGCGTCCTGGTGGATCAGCCGGAGCTGGATGGGCGGGCGGCCGTAGCGGATGGCGTTGGTGACCAGCTCGCTGACCATCAGCTCGGTGGGGAACGCGGCCTCCGAGATGCCCCACGCGACCAGCTGGTCACGGACGAGGTGGCGGGCGCGGGCGACGTCGGTGGGGTCGTTGGCCAGCTCCCAGTCGACGACCCGGTCCTCGTGCAGCACGCGGGTGCGGGCGACGAGCAGGGCGATGTCGTCGTCCGGGCGGTGGCTCAGCAGCGCGGTGAGCACATGGTCGCAGACCGCGTCCAGCGACTTCGCGGGCCGGCCGAGCGCGGCGAACAGCTTGTCCAGCGCCTCGTCGATGTCGTGCTCGCGGGCCTCCAGCAGCCCGTCGGTGTAGAGGACGAGCAGGCTGCCCTCGGGCAGATCGGCCTCGACGGCCTCGAAGGGCAGCCCGCCGAGCCCGAGCGGCGGCCCCGCGGGCACGTCCAGGAACCGCACCGCGCCGTCCGGGGTGACCACGGCGGGCGGCGGATGCCCGGCCCGGGCCAGGGTGCAGCGGCGCGCGACCGGGTCGTAGACCGCGTACAGACAGGTGGTGCCGATGCCGCCGGCGGTCTCGGCGGCCGGGTCCGCGCTGCCCTCGTCGGCGGCGAGCCGCAGCACCAGGTCGTCGAGGTGGGTGAGGAGTTCGTCGGCCGGCAGGTCGACGTCGGCCAGGGTGCGCACCGCGGTGCGCAGCCGGCCCATGGTGGCCGCAGCGCGGATGCCGTGGCCCACCACATCGCCCACGACCAGCGCCACCCGCGCCCCGGACAGCGGGACCACGTCGAACCAGTCGCCGCCCACCCCGGCCCGGGTCGCGGCGGGCAGATAGCGGGTGGCGATCTCCAGAGCCGCCTGTTCGGGCAGTGTGTGCGGGAGCAGGCTGTGCTGCAGCGCCATGGTGGTGGTGCGGGCCCGCGCGGAGGAGCGGGCCTGCCGGATGCCGGCGGCCGCCCGGTCCGAGTACTCCTGCGCCAGCCGCAGATCCTCCGGGTCGAAGGGCCCCCGGCCGGGGCGCCGGCCGAAGACCGCCACCCCGAGCGTGCTGTCCTGGGCGAGCAGCGGCACCGCCAGCAGCGAGCGCGCCGAGGACGCCCGTAGCCACGCCGCGCCCGGGTCCGCCGCCGCCCACTCGGTGACGACCGGGTCCGTCGTGTCGTACAGCAGCGGCCGGCCCGCCGCCAGGCACTGCGCCGGCGGGGAGTCCGCCGGGCAGACGATCGCCTCGCCCACGCCGGTGCCGTAGGCGGGTCCCTCGCCGTCCGGGACGGCGCGCAGGGCGGCACGGCGCAGCACGACCGGGCCGGGGGCGAGGCGGTCGTCGGCCTCGCGGGGCGAGTCGAGCAGGTCGACGGCCATGACGTCGGCGAGCCGGGGGACCGTGACCTCGCCGAGTTCCTGCGCGGCGCGGGCCTGGTCCGCGGCCAGGCCGACACGCGAGCCGCCCTCGCCCGCCGGGCCCGGCCGCCCGGCGGAGTCCGGGGCGGGCACCTCGGTGGACAGGCAGACGGCGCGCACCCGGCCGCCGGCGTCCTTCAGCGGGGTGAGCACGGCGGTGCTCCCGAGCTGCTCGCCGAGCCGGGCCCGGGCCTCCTGCGGCCGCCCGGACTCCAGCGCGTCCCGCATCGACCGGTCGGCCTCGTCGCTCGCGGCGCCGGGCACGATGTGCGGCAGCCGCAGTCCGCGCATGGCGGCCTCGGGCAGGGCGAGGGCGTGCTCCATCCGGCGGTTGGCGCGGACCAGCCGCAGGTCGGCGTCGAAGATCGCCAGCGGGAAGGGGGACTGCAGGAACGTCCACTCCTCCAGGGGCTCGCCCCGGGGCGGCTGCGACCGGACCGACACGGCGCTCACCACGAGCCAGTCGGTGACGCCGGTGGCGGAGGTCCGGCGGTGCGCGAGCACGCCCAGCTCCAGCAGCCGGCCGTCGCGGTGCCGCAGCGGGATCGTGCCGTTCCAGCGTTCGCGTCCGGCGACGATCCGCCGGGCCGTCGAGCCGTCGGCGGCGAGCAGCGCGGTGGCCGGCCGTCCCACGACGGCCGGGGAGTCGTAACCGAGCAGCCGCTCCGCGCCTTCGCTCCAGCTGGTGAGGATGCCGTGCTCATCGATGGTGGCCGTGGCCGTGTACGTCGAGTGTCGCTCCATCGCCGCTCATCTCGCCCTTGCTCGGCAGGCTCTCCTGACCAGCATGATCCCGGCCGGCGCGGAGCACCAACGCAGCGAAACGGCGGCCGCCCCCCAAGAGACGGCCACCGCGCACGGACCGGCACGGACCAGCAGGGACTAACCGTTGGCCAGGGCCTGCACCCGGTCCAGGGCGCCATTGAACTTGTCGTGGTCGCCGACGGCCGGGCCGGAGGAGGTGTACTGCCACATCGTGTAGTACGACCAGCCGGCCGGCAGCGTCCCCGGGTCCGAGGCGTAGCGGGCGATCCACAGCGGGTCGCCCGACGCGAAGCCGCCGTAGTCGCCGGTGCAGTCGCTCCACCAGCTGGTCGCCGTGTAGATCACGGGGTAGCGGCTGGTGAGTGACCTGTAGGTGGAGATGAAGTCGGCGATCCAGCTGACCATCTGGCTCGCGCTCTTGCCGTAGCACTCGGCGCCGTACGGGTTCCACTCGATGTCGAGCGCGCCCGGCAGGGTCTTGCCGTCGCGGGACCAGCCGCCGCCGTGGCTGACGAAATAGCTCGCCTGGGCTGCGCCGCCGGCGGTGTCCGGGGTCGCGAAGTGGTAGGAGCCGCGGATCATGCCCACGTTGTACGAGCCGTTGTACTGCTGCGCGAAGTAGGGGTTCGTGTAGTACGTGCCCTCCGTCGCCTTGGAGTAGGCCCAGCGCACCCCGCTGCTCCACAGGCTCGACCAGGCGACATTGCCCTGGTAGGCGGAGACGTCCACGCCCTCGGTCTGGGTGACGAGGCCGGAGGCGGGGGCGCCGTGCCCGCCGTCGTGCGTGAGGACGCCCATGCCCATGTGGGCGGAGCCGCGCGCGGGCGTGGTCGCGGCGTGGGCGGAGGTGAGGGGGAGGGTGAGGGGGAGCGCCGCGAGCAGGGCCGTGACGAGGACGGCGAGGGGGCGCGGTCGGACGGGGCGGTCGGAGCCGGGTCTGTGCACGGACATGACGTGTCTCCGGGGAGTGGGGTGGGGGGAACGTGGCAGTGACCGTGTACCGAAGTGCCGCACTGGCGTGGGCATGCCATGGATGGCCTGATAAAGAAGCTACGCACGTAGATGACGGCGTGGGAAGGGGGTCCGGGCTCCGCCGTTGGTCTACGCCTGCGAAATACTTACAGAGCTGCGGCAATGACGACTTTTGGCAGAAACTTTCACGACCGCGAAACCGAGCAGGGGTGCTGACGTGCACGAGGACGGAAACGGCGACGCACGACGCGGCGCCCACGAGGTGACGCCCAGTGGCGCGGACCAGGAATTCCTGGCACTGGAACGGGAGTTGACCGTGCTGCTGCGGCGAGCGCGGGCCAACCAGGGCGAGATGGCCCGCGAGGTCCATCCCGACCTGGAGTCCTCCGCGTACGGCCTGCTCATCCGCCTGGACGAGTGCGGCGGCCAGCGGGCCACGGAACTCGCCGCCTACATCGGCGTCGGCAAGGCCACGATGTCCCGCCAGCTGCGCGCCCTGGAGGACCTGGGCCTGATCGCCCGGGAACCCGATCCCGCCGACGGCCGTGCCTGGCTCGTCACCCTGACCGACGAGGGACGCGGTCGGGTGGGGAAGGTGCGCGAGGCACGCCGCGCCCGCTATGTCAGCCAGCTCGCCCACTGGGACCGCAGCGAGGTCGCGGAACTGGCCCGGCTGCTGAACCAGTTGAACGGTGTCATGGAGAGGTAAGCCCCCCAGGAGGCCCAGGAGGCCCAGGAGGCCCAGGAGGCCCAGGAGGCCCAAGAGCCCTAGGAGTGCCAGGAGCCCCAGAAGCGCCAAGAGCCCCCGAAGTCGTTCGGCGGGGGCTCACAGCTCCGCGTAGACGACCGTCGCGTCGTCGTGCGTCTTGCTGCGCCGCAGGAACGCCCGCTCCTCGCGGTCCGCCGTCTCCAGCTCCCGCACCCGGTCCACCAGCGACCGCGCGCCCTCCTTCGCGACCACCTCGAACAGGGCCTGCCAGTCGCCCTCGCGGAACTTCTCCGTCCAGCGGGTCGCGCCGTCCGTCAGCGCGGCCAGGGCGTGGACCTCGCGGCGGGCCACGGTGCCGGCGACCGCACGGCCGGCCACCGAGGGGTCGGCGGCCGCCGTGAAGAAGCCGCCCTCCTTGTTGCGCAGGGTGGCGTCCACCAGGGCCTCGGTGGCGAGCGCGGGGCGCGGGATCCGGTCCAGGCGGTCGTCCAGGACCGGTGTGACCGTCCCGTCGGGCGCCTGCAGCAGCAACGCGGCGTCGGACAGCACCAGGTACTCGACCGTGTCGGCGGACCAGCGCGCCAGGGCGACGGTTGCCTGGGGTGTACGCGGGTGAGAAAGTTCACAGGTCCGCGCATGGGCCTCGGCGGTGCGGCCGATCGCCCTCGAGAGAATCTCCGGGAGCGTCAGATCTCTCCCCGAAACGGTCAGTTCGGTCAGTGCGCCACCGAGCCGTGCGGTGAACCACGGGACGGAATGCAGACACCCCGTCTCGCCCCGCGGCGGAGTCACTCCGTCCAGGACGATCACGCAACCTCCCTGTCCGGAGGCGGGTAGTCCGACACCGGCGAAGTCCTCGTTGGGTCGGTGCGCGTCGCCGGGTTCCGAGACGAGATCAGTTCGCATTCGGCCAGTCTGCACGAGCCCTTCACAGGATTCGCCAAAGGCTGGCAAGCGCCCTCGAATTGATACGACCTCGCAGGCCAGCCGCCTGTTTTGGGAGGGAATGAGGCACTCCGGAAGGGCGCGGTGGCGAATACTGTCAAAGCCTGCCGCGCGCGTCCAACCGGCGTGCCGCTCGGGACCTCCGCGCGCGCCACGGGAACTTGCCCGTCAACTCTCCTCCGATGTTCACTCCTTCAGGTGGCGGGTCAGGTGATGCGCGACCACTGCCCACCGGCGCTGGGAGGGTCGGGAATCGTACGAACCGGGTGTACGCACCACTTGGCGCCGAGATGACGGGGCGCCACCCGGGCCCTGGGTAGACGACTTCAGGAATGCGAGCACCGGTGCAGAAAAAGCGGCCTCGGCGCACAGGCAGGCAGACGGACCCCACGGGGACCGCCCAGCAGAGTCCTGCGGGGACCGCCCAGCAGACCTCCCCGGGGACTGTCCACCAGAGCCCCGTGGGCACCGGCCGCCCCACCCATGTGCGCACCCGGCTGATCGTCGCCGTCGCCGTGGTGGCCGCCGCCGTCGCGGCAGCCGGCGCGCCCTCCCTGCTCACCGCCTCCCAGGACGTCAGCGACTCCCAGGACCTGGTGACCCTGGCCGCTCACACCCAGGACGCCCTCGCCCTCGCGCATTCCCTGGCCGACGAGCGGGACGACGTCACCTCCTACGTCGCGGCAGGACGGCCCAAGTCCAAGGCCCCCTCCGAGGACCGCAGCGCACGCGTCGACCGGCAGGTGGAGGACCTGCGCGCCGAGGACGACACCCCGGCGGGCCTGCGCAGCGAACTCGACGGCATCGACGCCGTGCGCCGGGCCGCCCTCACCGGCAAGACCACGGCCCTCCAGACCCACCAGGCCTACTCGGAGGCCATCACCGAACTGCACCGGGTCGCCGAGCAACTGGCCGACCAGTCGCCCCCGCGGGCCGGCTCCGGCGCCCACGCGCTGGCCGAACTCGACACCGCCGTACAGCAGTCCGCCGCCGCCCGCGGCCTGCTGCTGGCCGCGCTGAACGTGCCGTCCGCCACGCGAACGGTGATCAACCCCGTCACCGGCCTCGCCACCACGACCTCCACCGGCTCCGAGGCCGACCGGAAACAGCGCGACGAACTGACCGCCGCCGCCCAGCAGGCCCGGCTGCGCGCCGACACGGCCCTCGCCGACTTCCGTGCCACCGCCCCCAAGACGGCCGTCGACTCCTACGACTCCACGGTCACCGGCGGGGACGTCAACTCGGCGGAGAAGTACCTGGCCACGCTCACCGACCAGCCGACGTTGGCCGACAGCGAGCTGACCACCAGCACCAAGAAGCTGGACGCGGCCCTGTCCGCCCGTGTCGACCTGATGCGCGGCACGGAATCGGCCCTCTACGACCACCGCACCAAGGACCTGGCGAAACTCCGGGACGACGACGTCACGGCCCTGGAGATCCGCATCGCCGTGCTCGGCGCCCTGATGCTGGTCGCCGTGGGCCTCGCCACGGCCATGGCCCGCACCCTCACCCGCCCCCTGTCGGTGCTGCGCCGGGGCTCGGCCCGCCTGGCGGAGTCCGGCCACCCGGCCACCCAGGAACCGATCGCCTTCACCGGCCGCAACGATGAGTTCGCCCAGGTCGTCCGCTCGGTCAACGCCCTGCACGCGCACGCGGCCGCCCTGTACGAACAGACCGTCGCCGTCGGCGAGCGCGTCACCACGCTGGAGACGGACCGCAAGCACCTGGTCGGCCAGCGCCAGAAGATGGCCGACGCCCGCGAGGCCCTCCACGCCGAGCTGAACGAGGCCGCCGCGCGCCTGGAGCGGTTGCGCACCAGCATCGGCGGCACGTTCGTGAACCTCTCGCTGCGCACCCTCGGCCTGGTGGAACGCCAACTCGCGGTCATCGAGGACCTGGAGGAGCGCGAGCAGGACCCGGACCGCCTCGCCACGCTCTTCAAGCTGGACCACTTCGCCACGGTCATGCGCCGGCACAGCGAGAACCTGCTGGTCCTGGCCGGCGCCGAGCACGTCCAGCAGCACCACGGGGCGGTCCCGCTGGTCGACGTGGTCCGGGCAGGCGTCAGCGAGATCGAGCGCTACGAACGTGTCCGCATCGCCGCCCTCCCCCCGCACGCCCATGTGGCGGGGTTCGCCGCCGACGACCTCTCCCACCTGCTGGCCGAACTCATGGAGAACGCCTCCTCGTTCTCCCCGCCGGACCTGCCGGTGGTGGTCTCCGGCTGGCTGCTGGAGAGCGGCGAGGTGATGCTGTCGGTCCAGGACGAGGGCATCGGCATGCAGACCGACCGCCTGGACCGCCTCAACACCCGCCTGTCGGACTTCGACCCCGAGTCGCCGTACGACCAGGAGACCGAGGACGGTCTCGGTCTCGGCCTGTACGTCGTCGCCCGCCTCGCCCACCGACACGGTGTCCGCGTGCAGCTGCGCGAGCAGAAGCAGGGCGGCGTCGCCGCGGTGGTCGTCCTGCCGGCCACCCTCCTCACCGAGGCCCCGCAGCCCACGTCGATGAGCGGCACCGGCACCTTCTCCCTCCCCGGCGCCGACGCCGAGGCCAACTCCAACGTCCTCCACGCCCGCACCAAGCCCACCGACCCCCTGGTCGCCCTGGCGGAACGGGCCGTCGAGGACGCGACGGATGCCTCCGGCGGTCCGGCTGAGGAGGCGGTGGTTGTCTCCGGTAGTTCGGCTGGGGACGCGGGGGATGTGTCCCGTGGTTCGGCTGAGGGCACGGTGGATGTCTTCGGTGGTTCGGCTCAGGGCGCGGGGGATGTGTCCGGTGGTTGGGCTGGGGACGCGGGGGATGTGTCCGGTGGTTCGGCTGAGGACGCGGCGGATGTCTTCGGTGGTTCGGCTGAGGGCACGGCGGATGCCTCCGGCGGACCGGCTGAGGACGCGGTGCGGGATGCCTTCGGCGATCCGGCGGAACACGCGGTGCGGGGCGCCTTCGACGGTATGGCGGAACACGCGGTGCGGGACGCGGCCGGCGACTCCGCGGAGCAGCCGGTCCACGAACAGACCGCTCCGGACGCCGATGACATGGCGACCCGCCCGAAGGCCCCGGCGGAGACGTACGCCGAATCGACGATGGAGCTGCTCCTCCCAGACCTCGCGACGGACCTCACGCCAGACCTCGCGACGGGGCCGGCGCCGGACCTCGCCATGGCCCCCGGGCCGGACCTGACGAGGGACCCTGCGCCGGACGCGCCGGATCACGCGAGGGCCCTGACGAGGAACCCCGCGCCGGACCGCACGACGGACCCTGCGACGGGCCTGACGGGGAGCCCCGCGCCGGACGTCACGCCGGGCCATGCGCCGGATCCGGCGGCGGGCTTCGTGCCGGACCGCACGACGGACCCTGCGACGGGCCTGACGGGGAGCCCCGCGCCGGACGTCACGCCGGGCCCCGCGCCGGACCCGGCGGCGGGTCTCGCGGCGGACCGCGGGCCGGGCGGCACGCCGGACCCCGCAACACACCTCGCGTCGCACCGCAGGCCGGACAGCACGCCGGACGTCACGCCGGGCCACGCGCCGGACCCGGCGGTGGGCCTCGCGCCGGACCGCAGGCCGGATGTCACGTCGGACCCTGGAACACACCTCGCGTCGCACCGCAGGCCGGACAGCACGCCGGACGTCACGCCGGGCCCCGCGCCGGACCCGGCGGTGGGCCTCGCGCCGGACCGCAGGCCGGATGCCACGTCGGACCCTGGAACACACCTCGCGTCGCACCGCAGGCCGGACAGCACGCCGGACGTCACGCCGGACCCGGCGGCGGGTCTCGCGGCGCACCGCAGGCCGGACAGCACGCCGGACGGCACGCCGGGCCCCGCAGCGCGCCTCGCCGTGGACACGCGTCCCAGCGCGGGGTTCACGGCGGGTCGGGTGGAGGTGCCGCAGGCTCGGCGGGTTTCGGACGCGGCGGTCGCCGACGGTGGGCGCGCCCCGCAGGGGCCACCCGCAGGCGACGACGAAAGTGGTACGGGTGGTGCGGGTGGGAGCCAGGGCGCCGAAGGCGAAGCCGAGGCGGTCACGGCCAAGGGCCTCCCCAAGCGCACCCCCCGGATCACCGCCCCCGCCGCCCCACCCCGCCAGCGCACCACGAGCGTCGACGCCGAAGCCCTCCGCAGAAGGCTCGGCGGCTTCCGCAGCGGCGCACAGGCCGGCTACCGCGCCGTAGCGGCAGAGATCGCAGAACGTACGGAAGACACCACGGGGGGCACTGTCGAGGAGGCAAGCAGTTGACCGCGCCCAGTACCTTCGGACTGAGCAGTGAGGCCCGCAACCTGCACTGGCTGCTGACCAACCTGGTCGAGGAAGTCCCCGGCATCCAGTCCGTCGCCGTGGTCTCCTCGGACGGCCTGCTGCTCCTGTCGTCCGACCCCGGACACACCGAGCAGTCCCGTCGGGCCCGCCCGGCCAAAGGGCCTCGCGGCTCCTCCGCCGACCTCGCCACCATCGTCTCCGGCATCGGCAGCCTCACCGTGGGCGCCGCCCGGCTGATGGAGTTCGGCACGGTCAAGCACACGATGATCGCGATGGAGGAGGGCAGCCTGTTCGTGATGTCGATCAGCGACGGCTCGCTGCTCGGCGTGCACGGTTCCGCCGAATGCGACATGAGTGTGGTGGCGTACCACATGGCGCTCTTCGTCGGCCGCGCCGGCCACGTGCTGACCCCCGAACTCCGCACCGAACTACGAAAATCCCTGGAGGCCGAGTCCGCGGGGAGCGCCCGATGAGCGGCACACCCAAACTCCCCGTGCGCGGCGGCGCCCGCAAAACCGCCCGCGTCCGCCCCTACTCGCTCACCGGCGGCCGTACCCGCTTCGGTCATGTCCTCCTCGTGGAGACGTTCGTCGCGGCGCTCGAAGCCCCGGAGGAGCGCAAGGAACTGACGAAAGGTTCCCTCGCCACCCGGGTCATGCCGGAGATGCGGGCCATCGTCGAACTGTGCCGCCGTATGCGCACGGTGGCCGAGATCGCCGCACTGCTGAAGATGCCGCTCGGCGTGGTCCGCGTACTCCTGAGTGACCTCGCGGACCAGGGAAAGATCCGTGTGTACGGCACCGGAACCGGTCACGGCACCGGCCGCCCGGACCGCGCTCTGCTGGAAAGGGTGCTGAGTGGACTCCGCCGTCTCTGACGTCGCCTCCTCCGCCGTCGTCGGAGGCGCCCCTCTCGTCGCCGGACTCACCGAGCCCGACGAGGATCTGAAGGCCTGGCAGACGGACCGCACCCGGGCCCCCATCGCCACGAAGATCGTGGTGGCCGGGGGTTTCGGCGTCGGCAAGACCACGCTGGTCACCGCCGTCTCGGAGATCACGCCGCTGCAGACCGAGGCGCTGATGACCGAGGCGAGCGAGGAGACCGACGACCTGACCGCCACACCGGGCAAGCTGACCACCACCGTGGCCATGGACTTCGGCCGGATCACGCTCGACGACGACCTGGTGCTCTACCTGTTCGGCACGCCGGGCCAGCAGCGGTTCTGGTTCATGTGGGACGACCTGGTGCGTGGCGCGATCGGCGCGGTCGTACTGGCCGACACCCGCCGGCTGAAGGACTGCTTCCCGGCGCTGGACTACTTCGAGAGCTGCGGGCTGCCGTACGTCGTGGCGGTCAACCACTTCGACGGAAGCGAGCTGTTCGAGCCGGAGGACGTCCGGGAGGCGCTGACGATACCCGCGCACATCCCTGTCATGATCATGGATGCGCGACGTCGAATTTCGGCCATCGAAGCCCTTCTGGCCCTGGTCGGCCACGCGCTGGACGAAACCCCCGAGTAGTCCCCGAGCAGTACCCGTTAGGAGTCCCCACCCGCATGCGGAAGATACTCGTCGTCGGAGCCGGCCAGTCCGGTCTCCAGCTCGCCCTCGGCCTGCAGTCGCACGGTTACGAGGTCACCCTGATGTCGAACCGGACCGCGGACGAGATCCGCACCGGCCGGGTCATGTCGACGCAGTGCATGTTCGACACGGCACTGCAGCACGAGCGCGATCTCCAGCTGAACTTCTGGGAGTCCCAGGCCCCGAAGATCGAGGGACTCGGCGTCTCGGTCGCGGCCCCCGGCTCGCACGACCCGGGCCCCACCCAGCGGGCGATCGACTGGGTGGGCAGGCTGGACGGGCACGCGCAGTCGGTCGACCAGCGGGTGAAGATGGCCGGCTGGATGGAGACCTTCGCCCGGCGCGGCGGCCAGCTGGTCATCCACGGCGCGGCGGTCGGCGACCTCGACTACTTCTCCCGCACCTACGACCTCGTCCTGGTCTCGGCCGGCAAGGGCGAGCTGGTCCAGATGTTCGGCCGCGACGCCTCGCGCTCCCCGTACGGCGAGCCGCAGCGCGCCCTCGCCGTCGCGTACGTCCACGGCCTCGGCCCGCGCCCGGAGCACCCCGAGTTCGACGCGGTCCGCTGCAACCTGGTCCCCGGTGTCGGCGAGCTGTTCATCATGCCGACGTTCACCACCTCCGGCCGCGCGGACATCCTGTTCTGGGAGGGCATACCCGGCGGCCCGCTCGACGTCTTCAACGGCGTCAAGGACCCGGCGGAGCACCTCTCCCTGACCCTGGAACTCATGGAGAAGTTCACGCCCTGGGAGTACGCGCGGGCGACGAAGGCCGAACTGACCGATGCCGGCGGCACCTTGGCGGGCCGCTACGCCCCGACCGTCCGCAACCCCATCGGCCGTCTCCCCTCCGGCGGCCTGGTCCTCGGCGTGGCTGACGTCGTCGTCGCCAACGACCCGATCACCGGCCAGGGCTCCAACTCCGCCTCCAAGTGCGCCGCCGCGTACCTCGCGTCGATCCTGGAGCACGGCGACAAGGAGTTCGACGAGGCCTGGATGCAGGCGACCTTCGACCGCTACTGGGCGACCGCCCAGCACGTCACCAAGTGGACGAACGCCATGCTGGCGCCGCCGCCGGAGCACATCCTGAACCTCATCGGCGCGGCCGGCCAGCTCCAGCCGGTGGCCGACCGGTTCGCCAACGCGTTCAACGACCCGGCCGACTTCGAGAACTTCTTCTACGACCCGGAGAAGACCGGCGCCTACCTGGCCTCGGTCTCCGGGGCCTGATCCGGCCGTACGGCACCGAGCACCGGATAGGACGCCAGAGGGGACACCTCGACGCTCGCTCCGGGGCGCGGTGCCTGTACGACCCTGCCGTCCCCCACGTACATCGCCACATGCGTGGCCTCGGGGTAGTACACGACCAGGTCACCGGGGCGCAGATCGGCGAGCGTGATCCGCTTCAGCCGCCGCCACTGCTCCTGGCTGGTGCGCGGGATGGCGGTGCCCGCGTGGCCCCAGGCCTGCGAGGTGAGGCCCGAGCAGTCGTACGCGGCAGGGCCCTGCGCGCCCCACTCGTACGGCTTGCCCAGCTGGTCCATGGCGTAGCGGACCGCGCGGTCGCCCTCGGCGGAGGCGGGGCGGCCGGCGGGGAGGGCGCCCGCGGCGGTGAGCTGCTGCTGGGCCGCGGTGACGCCCTGCTGTTCCAGCGCGGCGACCGCGGCCAGCTGCGCCGGGGTGAGGGTGGCCAGCAGGCGTTCCACGTCGGCCAGCTTGCTGCGGACGTCGTCGCGCTGCTTCCGCTGCTGGTCGGCGAGGGTGAGCTGGGTGTCCAGGGCCGTGCGGGCGGCCCGGGCCAGGGCGTCCTTGCGCTGCTCCGCGGTGGTCAGCCGGGTCACCGTCCGGGCCTGCTCGCGCGCCAGCTCGCCGATGACATGCCCCTCGTCCAGCGCGTGCTGCGGGTCGGGGGCGAGGAGCACCCGGACGTAGGGCCCGAGGCCGCCCGTGCTCTGGTACTGCCGGCGGGCCAGCCGGCCGGCGTCGGCCCGGCTGCCCTGCAGGGCGAGCCGGGCGCGGGCCAGTTCGCCGTCGAGCCGGGACACCTTGGCCTGCTGCCGCCTCAGCTTCTCCGCGGTGGCGTTGTAGGTCTCGGTGGCCTGCTCGGCCTGCCGGTACAGCTGCTGAAGGTCCGTCAGCAGCTGGGCCACGGAGCGCTGCGGGTCCGGCGCGGCCGCGGCGGGTACGGGCACGAGGACGGCCTGGGCCGCCAGCGCGGCCGTACAGGCCAGGCGCGGAAGCGTTCCTGACACGTCATCACCTCGGGTGCGGGGAGGGCGGGCTGTTCGCCTCCTATGGCACCGCGATAATCAGATGTAATCCGTGCGGGGCGCGCGCCTGGCGTACGCCTGTCACCCGTTTGCGTCGTCCGGCTTGCCGGATGGCGGAGTGGCTGGTGGGGCGGCCGGCTTCGACCAGGGCCACCTGAGCCCTCCGCCGGAGGTGTCGTCCGGGTCGTACTGGTACTTCCAGCCCTGGATCAGACCCAGCCGCTTGCTGTGCCCGCGCGGCACCCGCCGGTAGACGAGCACCGTGGGCGGCCCGCCCTCCGGGTCCGGTACGGGGATGCGGTACGTCTTCGGGGGGTGCCCGGTGGGCCCGACCATGACCGGCAGCACCCGCCCGTCCATGGGTCCGCCCTCGAAGGGGGTGTCCTGACTCTTCACCGTCTCAGTCTCGGCCATCCTCGGCGAGCGCGCCGACGACCGCGGCCGTCTGCGGGTCCCGGGCGGCGGTGACGGTGAGTACGGCCACGAACTGCTCGACCAGCCAGTCGCGCAGCTCCGCCACCGGGGGCTGCTTGTCCTCGTCCAGCCAGATCAGGGAGGCCGCCTCGACGGACGTGATCCAGGTCCGTACGGTCATGCGCAGCCGTGGGCCGGGTTCGGCGACGCCGAGGTGGCTGTAGATGTGCTCGGCGGCGGCCCGGCGGACTCCGTCCACTATGGCCGTCGTCCGCGAGGTCTCCACCACGCTGCCGCCCTGGAGCAGCGCGCTGAACCCGGTGTCGTGCTCGTCGACGAAGCCCAGATAGCGGTCCAGGGCGCGGGACAGGCGGGGCAGCAGGGGGCCTTCGAGGGGCTCGTCGAAGCAGTGCCGCAGCTCCTCGGCGGCGGAGCGCAGAGCGGCCTCGTACAGCTGCTGCTTGCCGCCCGGGAAGTACCGGTACACGAGGGGACGCGAGACTCCGGCCGCCTCCGCCACGTCGTCCAGCGACACATCCTCGGGCGCGCGGTGCGCGAAGAGTTTCAGGGCGGCTTCGAGGAGCTGACTTCGTCGCTCCTCGACGCTCAACCTGCGGTAGGCAGGGGCGGCGGGGGTCATGGGGTTCAGCGTAGTCGCCCCGGCTGCGGGTCCGTTGTGGCTGGTCGCTCCCCCAAGTTCTCGGCTTCGCTCGAACCCGGGGGGACCCCCATCGCGGCGGAGCCGCATGTCAGGCACGGCCCCGCGCCCCTTTGGTGGGACGCTTCACCTACGCCAGCAGGCCCGACGACCTCCACAGCCGCCGCCCCACACCCCTGAGCACACCGATGTCGTCCAGGAAGTCCGTCAGCCGCTTCGCGCCCGTCTGCATGACCTCCCGCCGGTGGCCGCTCGCCTTCACCTGGGCCATGGCCTCCCGCTTGTCCAGCCCCACGTTCGTGTACACGTCGGGGTTCACGAAGGCGATCGAGAAGATCCGGGCGAACTCACCCGACGTGACCCGGGTGAACTCCTGCGACCACTTGGGCGCCGTCATCATCTGGCGCCGCAACTCCTCGCGGGCGTACCGGACATGGCGGGCCTCCTCGACCACATGGATGCGGGTGACGCCGCGGATCAGGGGCTGGACCCGCTCGTCGGGGAACGTCAGCCGCTGCATCCAGTCCAGGATCTCCTCGCCGAGCAGCGTGGCGGTGAAGGAGCCGGGCGTGGTGGAGACGGTCTTGAACACGCGGCCGAGGTTCAGGTGGACCCTGCTGACCGGGTACCAGGGCGTGCCGCCGTGCGAGATCAGCCGGGCGAACATCTTCGAGTGCCGGCACTCGTCCTCGATCTCGGTGAGCGCGTAGCGGACGTGCGCGCTCGTCGCCGCCTTGTCGTAGATGTGCCGGACGAGCAGCTGCATCAGGATGATCTCGAACCAGATGCCGAGCGAGGCCAGCGCCGCCGCCTCGTGCTGGGAGAGCAGGATCCGCTGCTCCTCGCTCATCCGCTTCCACATCGGCGTGCCGTACAGCGACACCAGCTCCGGCGGCCAGAACCACTTGCCCTCCTCGAAGGGCGCGTCCCAGTCCAGCTCCCTGTCCGGGTCGAAGGAGTGCTTGGCGGAGGAGGCGAGCAGCCGCTCGGCCACCTGCTCCCGGTCCTTGAGCAGGCCGAGCGCGTCGCGCAGACCGTCCAGCGCGTCCGCTTCCGTCACGGTCGTCATGGCTCCCTCACCTCGTTACCGCGGGGTACATCGTCCACCCTTATGAGACTGCCTGTCAGCAAGGCCGTCAATCCCCTGCACGTGACTTGTTGACTTCGCGTCTACGTGTGAGCCTGCGGGGTATGCCGACCCACGACCTGTACGCCAACGACCCCGGTGCCTCCCCCTGGCAGGTGCCCGCGAGCGGCGCGGCCCGCTTCAGCTGGGAGTACGACGAAGGCCGCGACCGACTGCTCGCCCTGTACCAGAGGGGCAAGGACAAGCAGTGGGACGGGCAGCAGCGCATCGACTGGGACCTGGAGGTCGACCCGTACGACGCGCTCGGCACGCCCGACGAGGCGATGTCCCTGTACGGCACCAGGTACTGGGACAAGCTGACCGAGAAGGACAAGGGAGAGCTGCGGCTGCACTACGCCTCCTGGCAGTTCAGCCAGTTCCTGCACGGCGAGCAGGGCGCGATGATCTGCGCCGCGCGGATCGTGGAGTCGGTGCCCGACCTGGACGCCAAGTTCTACTCCGCGACCCAGACGATGGACGAGGCCCGGCACGCCGAGATCTACGGCCGGTTCCTGCACGAGAAGCTCGGGCTCGTCTACCCGATCAACGACAATCTGCAGTCGCTGCTCGGCGACACCCTGCGCGACAGCCGCTGGGACATGCCGTACCTGGGCATGCAGGTCCTCATCGAGGGCCTGGCGCTGGCCGCCTTCGGGATGATCCGGGACACCACCACCAAGCCGCTGCCCAAGCAGATCCTCACCTACGTCATGCAGGACGAGGCCCGGCACGTGGCCTTCGGCCGGCTGGCCCTGAGGGACTACTACAAGCAGCTCACCGACGCCGAACTGCGCGAGCGCGAGGAGTTCGTCATCGAGGGCTGCTATCTGATGCGCGACCGGCTGCGAGGGGTGGAAGTCCTGGAGAACTTCGGCATACCCAAGGCCGAGGCGGAGGCGCTGAGCGAGCGCTCCGAGTTCCTCCAGCTCTTCCGCAAGCTGCTGTTCAGCCGGATCGTGCCGTGCGTCAAGGACATCGGCCTGTGGGGCAAGCGGCTGCAGGAGGCCTATGTCGACATGGGCGTCTTCGAGATGGGCGACTCCAGTCTGGACCTGCTCATGGCCCAGGACGAGGAACTGGCCGAGCAGCTGGACGCCGAGCGGTTCGCCGCCGAGGAACGGGACCGGGTCGCGGAGGTGCGGGAGGCGATCGAATCGGGGGCGGAGGAGGGCTGAGGCGGCACCGGGCCGTTCACCCGGGTGCAGTAGCCTCCGGGCGTGTCCATGCCCCCGCCGCCGCAGCCGTACCCCAACGGCCCCCAGCAGCAGCCGTACCCGTACCCGTACGGCCAGCAGCCTCCGCAGCCCGCCCCCGGTCCCTACGGCTCCCCGTACCCGCCCCAGCAGCCCTATCCGCCCCAGCCCTACGGCCGGCAGCCGTACCCCTGGGGCGCGCCGCCCATGGCGCCACTGCCGAAGAAGCGGCGGATCGGGCTGATCATCGGGATCGTGGCCGGAGCCGTCGCGGCGGTCGTCGCGGCGCTCGTCGTGCTCGGGATGGCGGTCGAGAGCGGCTTCCCGGAGGCGAAGAACAAGCTCACGCTGCCCCAGACGCTGCTCGACGGGAAGTACCGGCTCGGCCAGGACCTCTCCGCCACCGAGGGCAAGAAGATCGAGGACGAGGCCGACGGGGCCTGGGACGCCAAGGACCTGCACGGCGTGGTCGGCACGTACAACGTGGACGGCGAGGCGACCAAGGGCACCCTGGTGGTGTCGGGCATGTACGGCCGGTTCAAGAACACCGAAGCGGCCCGCAGGAACATGATGAAGGGCGCCGCCGAGGGCGCAAACGCCAAGGTCGCGGTCCCCTCGAAGGACTTCGACCTGAGCGGCGTGACGATCAGCTGCGAGGTGGTCACACAGGAGCAGATGGGCACGGAGTTCACCATGCCCATGTGCGCCTGGGCCGACGGCAACACGGGCGCCACGGTCGCCACCGTGAACACGCCGCTCGCGTCGCAGAACCCGTCGGACATCGACCTGGAGGCAGCCGCGAAGAACACCGCCGAGATCCGTTCCGAGGCGGTCAAGCC
The DNA here is from genome assembly GCF_040680235.1 of Streptomyces sp. NPDC052101. Lineage (NCBI taxonomy): Bacteria > Bacillati > Actinomycetota > Actinomycetes > Kitasatosporales > Streptomycetaceae > Streptomyces > Streptomyces sp. NPDC052101. Next base: position 14,878 of record NZ_JBFAWH010000015.1, on the reverse strand, counting down.
GATCGGCTGACCACCGGGCCCCTGGGCCGGTGCTCACCGGCCCAGAACCGCCCGCATCACATCCCGTGCGATCGGCGCCGCGTCCCCGCCGCCGCTGATCTCGCCCCGGTCCGCCGAGGCGTCCTCCACCACCACCGCGACCGCCACCTGCGGCTGCAGTGAGTCACCGGCCTGCGCCCAGGAGACGAACCAGGCATACGGCACACCGGAGTTGCCGACCCCATGCTGCGCGGTGCCGGTCTTGCCGCCGACCAGGGCACCGCGGATGGCCGCGCGCCGTCCGGTGCCCTCCCGGACCACGTCCGCCATCAGCTCCTTCAGCCGTACGGCCGTCGAGGGGTTCATCACCTGCCGCAGCCCGTGCGCCCCGCTCCCGGCGAGCGTCTCACCGCCCGGCCCGGTCGTCCGCTCCACGAGATACGGCGTGCGCAGCTGCCCGCCGTCCGCGACGGCCGCCGCCACCATCGCCATCTGCAGCGGCGTGGCCCGCGTGTTGTACTGCCCGATCGACGACAGTGCCAGCTGCGCCCGGTCCACATGGGTGTCGAAGGTGCTGGGCGCGACCGAGAAGGGGATGCGCAGCCGGGTGTCGTTGAACCCGAACGCGGCCGCCGCGCCGGTCATGTCCCGCACCCCGACGTCCACGCCGAGCTTGGCGAACACCGTGTTGCAGGACCACTCGAACGCCGACCGCAGCGAGGCGTCCCCGCAGCCGTCGCCCTCGTTGGTCAGCCGGGTCGTGGTGCCGGGCAGCCGGTAGGGGTCGGGGGAGTCGGTGGGCGCGTCCAGGTCGGTGACCACGCCCGCGTCCAGCGCCGCCGCCGCGGTGACCACCTTGAACGTCGACCCCGGCGGATAGGTCTGCCGCACCGCCCGGTTGAGCATCGGCTTCTCCGGGTCGCTGTTGAGCCGCGCCCACGCAGAGGCCACCGCCTCGCCGTTGCCGGACAGCTGCCCGGGGTCGTACGACGGACTCGACACCAGCGCCAGGATCCGGCCCGTCGCCGGCTCGATCGCGGCCACCGCGCCCTTGCGCCCGGCCAGCCCCCGGTACGCCGCCTGCTGCGCGTTCCGGTTCAGCGTCGTGACGACGTTCCCGGCCCGGCCCGGAGAGCGCGTCACACCGCTCCACAGCGGCAGCGGCGACAGCATCGGATCCGTGCCGGAGAGCACCCCGTCCCCGGCGTGCTCCAGGAACGTCGTGCCGTACGACTGCGAGGCGAAGCCGGTGACCGGGGCGTACAACGGGCCGTCCTTGTAGGCGCGTTCGTAGCGCAGCTGCTCACCGGTGTCCACGGAGGCGGTGACCGGCTCGTCGCCGACCAGGATGTCGCCGCGCGGCCGGCCGTACCGGGCGATCGCGCCGCGCCGGTTGGCCGGACTGTCGTCGTAGACCCGGGACTGCACCACCTGCACGCGGGCTGCGTTGACCAGCAGCGCCGCCAGCAGCAGCACGCAGAACGCGCAGGCGTGCCGGATGTACCGGGTCATCGGCCGCCCGCCGCCGTAGTCGCTCACGGTGCCTCCTGCCCGTTGTACTGGCTGCGCGCCGAGTCGCTCACCCGGATCAGCAGCGCCACGATCGCCCAGTTGGTCACCACCGAGGAGCCGCCCTGGGCGAGGAACGGCATCGCCATGCCGGTCAGCGGGATCAGCCCGGTGACCCCGCCCGCGATCACGAACACCTGCAGCGCCAGCAGCGAGGCGAGCCCGACCGCGAGCAGCCGGCCGAAGGGCTCCCGCAGGGCGCGGCCCGCCCGGTAGCCGCGCTCCACCAGCAGGGCGTACAGCAGGAAGATCGCCGCGAGCCCCGCGAGCCCCAGCTCCTCGCCGGCCGTGGCCAGGATGAAGTCCGACTTGGCGGCGAAGCCGATGAGGATGGAGTGCCCGAGCCCGAGCCCGGCGCCGAGTACCCCGCCCGCCGCGAAGGCGAACAGCGACTGGGAGAGCTGGTTGGGGCCCCGCCCGGCCTCGATGGTGGCGAAGGGATGCAGCCAGTCCTCGATCCGCTGGTTCACATGCGGCTCCAGCCGGCCCACCGCGAAGGCCCCCAGCACGGCGAGCAGCAGACCCACCGCGATCCAGCCCGTCCGCCCCGTGGCGACGTACAGCAGCACCACGAACAGCCCGAAGAACAGCAGCGAGGTGCCCAGATCCCGCTCCAGGACCAGCACCCCGACGCTCAGCAGCCAGATCGTCACGATCGGGCCCAGCACCCGCCCGGTCGGGAACTGCAGCCGCCACAGCCTGCGGCCCGTGTACGCCAGCGCATTGCGGTTGGCGGCCAGATAGGCGGCGAAGAACACCGCGAGCAGCACCTTCGCGAACTCGCCCGGCTGGATGGAGAATCCGGCGACCCGCAGCCAGATGCGGGCGCCGTTGACGGCCGGGAAGAGGATCGGCAGCGCGAGCAGGCCGAGTGCGGAGGCCACCCACACATACGAGTACCGCTGCAGCGCCCGGTGGTCGCGCACCACCAGCACGACGGCGATGAACAGCGCGACCCCGAGCGTGGACCACACGAGCTGGGCCGGGGCCGCCTGGTCGTTCGGGGTCTCCAGGTCCAGCCGGTAGATCAGGACCAGCCCCAGCCCGTTGAGCAGCACGGCGATCGGCAGGAACAGCGGGTCGGCGTACGGCGCCCGGATGCGCACCGCGACATGCGCGAACAGCGCGAGCACGCCGAGCCCGGCGCCGTAGCCGGCGGCGCCGGGCGGGACGGTGCCGGTCCGTGCCAGCCCCACCGCGCAGTACCCGGACACGGACAGCAGCACGGCCAGCACGATCAGGGCGAGTTCGATGCCACGGCGCCGGGGGAGGCGTACGGCGGGTGCGGGAGCCTGCGCCGCCGCCGCGGTGGTTCCGGCCTTGGTCATGCCCGGAACCTACCCAAACGGGGTGACTTGTGCGCAGGCCCTGGCACCCGCGTGGCGCGGGCCCGGCGCGCGGGCATGGGGGCACCCCCGGGAAACGGGCAGATCTGACCGATCGCCAGGTTATGGGCGGTCAGATGGGGGGATGCCCCCCTCCGAGTGGTCCGCTCGGGGGCGCCCTACCGCCGCTCCACCAACGGCAGCACCAGCGTCGCCACGGCCCCGCCGTCGATCGCGTTGGCGAAGAACAGCCTGGCCCCCAGGACCTCCGCCTGCCCGAGCGCGATGGTCAGCCCCAGCCCGTGCCCGGTGGCCCCGCCCTCCGTGCGGAACCGCTGCGGCCCATGGGCCACCAGGTACTCCGGATAGCCGCCCCCGTGATCCCGCACGGTCACCACGGCGCCGTTGACCGTCACCACCACCGGAGGGCCCCCGTGCTTGTGCGCGTTGGCCACCAGGTTCCCCAGCACCCGCTCCAGCCGCCGCCGGTCGGTCTCCACCCGCGCGTCGGCGAGGACGCGCACCTCGGTGTCGGTGCCCGAGGCCCGTACCACCCGCTGGGCCAGTGCGCCCAGCTCCTCGGTGTCCAGCTCCAGCTTCTCCCGGCCGGTGTCCAGCCGGGAGATCTCCAGCAGGTCCTCGGTGAGGGTGCGCAGCGCCGCAACCCGGTCCCGCACCAGCTCCGTCGGCCGGCCCGGCGGCAGCAGCTCCGCCGCCGCGTGCAGCCCGGTCAGCGGGGTGCGCAGCTCATGCGCCACGTCCGCGGTGAAGCGCTGCTCGCTCAGCAGCTTGCTCTGCAGGGTCGACGCCATGGTGTCCAGCGCCGCCGCCACCGCGGCCACCTCGTCCTGCGGACGGGACGGGTCCTTGGTCCGCGGGTCGTCGACGCGTGCGTCCAGATCGCCCCCGCTGATCCGCCGGGCCACCCGCGCGGTGCCGTGCAGCCGCCGGGTCACCCGGGTCACCGCGAACACGCCGACCAGCACCGTCGCCCCGATCGCGAGCCCCGACGACCACAGGATCGACTGGTCGAGGCCGGCGATGGTGCGGGACTGCTGCGAGTAGTCGATCGCCACGGCGAGCACCCGGTGCCCGGCCACCGGGCCCGCCGCCCACATCGTCGGCCGCCCGTCGTGCGTGGAGACCATCGTGCCGCGCTGACCGGCCGCCGCCAGCGCGCGCAGCGGCCCGGGCAGCCCCTTGGGGTCCACCCCGGCGTTCGGCATCAGCGTGTCCCCGGCCTCGTAGTCCAGGGTGGTGTCCGCGAGCCGGGACAGTGCCAGGTTGCGGGCCTGGCCGACGGTCTGGTTGGTCACCGAGACATGCACCAGGATGCCGAGCAGCGCGGCCAGCGCACAGCACATCACCATGATGAACGCGGCGGCCTTCACCGCGAGCGGCCCCGCCCAGCGGGGGAGTACGAGCCTCATCCCGCGCTCGCGGAGGACGTGGCGGAGGGCGTCGTGGAGGGCGTGGCGGACGGGGTCGGCGAGGGCTTGGCGTGCCGGCCGTGACCGGTGTGCAGATACTCGTCGCGGGAGAACACCATCGCGCGCTGCCCCGAGTCCCACACCCAGGTCGTGCGGTACTCGTAACCGGAGATGTCGGCCGGCGAGCGCTCGATCAGCGACCGTCCGGCCAGCTCCACCCCGAGGATCGCGTCGTTGTCCGCCAGCACCTGCACCAGCCTGTGCTTCTCGACGGTGTAGACCCGTACGGCCGTCTGGTTGGTCGGGTAGAGCCGGAAGCCGAGCGTCATGTCGTCCCGGCCGTCGCCCGTGAGGTCCCGGTAGTACGGCTTCAGCAGCGGGCAGCGGGCCTCGTCGCCGCCGGGCCGGCAGTCCTTCAGCCGGTCCACGGTCGCGTGGTACGCCCCTTTGGAGCCGTAGTCGTCCGGATGCGCCTTGATCTCGGCCTCGACCACGTCCACCGCGTTCACCCGGTGGATGTCGTCGCCGGGGACCGTGATCCCCTTGACGACCTCCCGGGTCGCCACGTCGTAGGGGTACGCCGGACTGGACGCCGGGCGCAGGTCGGGCCAGAGCTTGGCGGGGCTGACGGCGGTCGGGGTCGCGCCCGCGCCCCGCAGCCCGCCGGCGTCCCCACAGGCCGCCGCGGTCGCCGCGAGCAGGGCGACGGCGGCCGCGGTGAGGGCGATGCGCAGGGGACGGCGGGCTGGCACGGTGCTCCTGGGGCGTCGGGGTCGGACAGGGCCCCGTACACCTTATTCGTAGTCGAAGAATGTCGTATGTAAGTCCTTTTTGCACCCGTCAGGGTGGTGCTGGCCGGGGCGGCGCCTGCCGAAGGGCTACTCGGCCAGCTCCTCCAGCAGCCGTACCGTCGGCAGTCCCGCGCGCAGGTACTCCACGAACAGCTCGTTGTGCAGCGCCCACGCCGAGCGCCGGGCCCGGATCAGCTGGATCACCTCGTCCGGCGACGCCTGCCCCCGCTGGACCAGCGCATGCCCGACGACCAGGCCCGAACGGTTGTACCCGTGGTAGCAGCGTACGAGCACCCGGCGCCCGGTATCCAGTGCCTCGTTCGCCGCGCGGGCCAGCCGGATCACCCCGGCGAGCTGCGTCCCGTCCAGCGGACCGTCCGGAATCGGCCACACATGATGCTCGACCCCCGCACCGGGGCCGTACCCCGGCAGCCGCAGCAGCGTCTGCACCACATCGAACTCATCGCGTACGACGGCCGGCTCCGGCCGTCCCGAGCCGCCCCGGAACTCATGCCCGCCCATCCACAGTCCGGGCACGATCTCGCTCCACGGACTTTGCGGAGCCGGTACGTCGGGCTGCCTCCCGCGGATCCGCAACGGCGCCTCCCCAACTCCCCCAGGGCCTGTCCGACACGGTAACCGGTCTTGCCCCGGGAGCACCCCGCCTGTTCCCATGGTCGAGGGGTGATGGCGCATGAGCGCACTGCGCGTGGTGCCGGCCGGCCGGCACGGCCGGGAGCGGCTGTACGTCTGCCGCCCGGACGGATCCAACGTCGCCTGGTACGACCGTGAGACCGGCCGGGTCAACCTGCTCGGCGAGGACAGCAGAGACGACGTGCTCCAAGCCCTGAAGCCCTTCCTGACCGGCCCGGTGACCGTCGGCCCGCCACCGGTCCCGACCCCCGCGGAACTCGCCCGGCTGACCCTGCACCCGGACGACGACCTGGCCCCCAACCGCCCGGGCGAGGCCCTGCTCGTCGCCCTCGACCGCGACCCCGGCGCCGCCCACCGGCTGCGCCCCGACCCCCGCCGGCGCGCCCTGACCGCCGAGGAGACCGTGGGCGCGGCCCTGGACGCCCTGGAGGGCGGCGGCTGGCACACCCTCCATTCCATCCCGCTGCCCGGCGCCGACCGCATCCACCATCTGCTGCTCGGCCCCGGCGGCCTGTTCGCCGTACACGCCCTGTACGCCCGCAAGGCCCGGGTCCTGGTCGCCGACCCCATGGTCACCGTCGGCCGCCGCGAGCCCGAGCCGCTGCTGCGCCGGCTGCGCGCCCTCGCCGACCGCGCCTCCTACGCCCTGACCGCCGAGGTGCGCCCGGTCCTGGCCCTGGCGGGCCCGGCCGAGCTGACCGTGACCGCCCCGCCGCGGGCGGTACGGATCCTCAAGGACACCGAGCTGGCGGGACTGGCCCGGCTCGGCGGGGTGCTGAAGCCGGCGGACGTGGAGGCCCTGCACGCGATGGCCCGGGACCGGAACACGTGGGAGAGGCTGTAGCGGGGGGAGGGGGTGCCGCCTCAGGCAGGAGGCCGTTGCTTCAGGGGAGGGGGGCTGCCGTCTCCGGGTCCAGCAGGGGTGCGGTGAGATCCCCGAGGTCCTGCAGCCGCGGCGCGATGTCGCCCGCCTGGAACTCCAGCTGAGCGGGACTGCGGCAGTCCGCGACCTCCTCCCACGTCACCGGCGCGGACACCAGCGGGACCCGGCGGGCGCGCAGCGTGTAGGGCGTGGCCGTGGTCTTGCGGGCAGCGTTCTGGCTCCAGTCGACGAACACCTTCCCCGGCCGCAGGCTCTTCGTCATCCGGTGCACCACCAGCCGCGGCATCGCACGCTCGGCCTCCACGGCGAGCGCCTTCGCGTACTCGCTCGCCCGTTCGGGTGAACCGCCGCGCACCGCCGCCAGCAGATGCAGCCCCTTCGACCCGGCCGTCTTCGGGTACGCCTCGATCCCGTCCGCCGCGAGCCGCTCGCGCAGCCACAAGGCCACCTCGCAGCAGTGCACGAGGGTCGCGGGCGCCCCCGGATCGAGGTCGAAGACCAGCCGGTCGGCCTCGTCCGGGTCCTGCACCAGCCACTGATGCGTATGGAACTCGGTGACGAGATTCGCCGCCCACACCAGACTCGGCAGATCCTGTACGACGACCATCCGGGCCGGCCCCTCCGACCGCGCCACCTCGGCGGTCGCGACCCACTCGGGCGTACCCGGCGGCACGTTCTTGGTGAAGAACAGCTGCCCCTCCGGGCCGTCCGGGTAGCGCAGGAAGGACACGGCCCGGTCACGCAGATGGGGTAGCAGCACATCGGCGCTGGTCGCGTAGTAGTGCACCAGCTCCGCCTTGGTGAAGCCGGTCTCCGGATACAGCACCTTCTCCAGATTGCTGAGCGCGACCCGCCGCCCCTCCACCTCGGTGATAGGCGTCATACCATGACAATCCCAGACATTGGCTTATGTAACACCGGCAACCAGAAGCAAGGGTGCGGCACGTGCGATCCATATGGAACGGCGCCATCTCCTTCGGTCTCGTCAGTATCCCGATCAAGCTGGTGAACGCCACGGAGAGCCACGCGATCTCCTTCCGCCAGATCCACACCGAGGACAACGGACGCATCCGCTACCGCAAGGTGTGCGAACTGGACGACCGCGAGGTCACCCAGGCCGAGATCGGCAAGGGGTACGAGGACGCGGACGGCACGATCATCCCGATCACCGACGAGGACCTCTCCCACCTGCCCATCCCGACCGCCCGCACGATCGAGATCGTGGCCTTCGTGCCGGGCGAACGGATCGACCCGCTCCAGATGGACGCGGCGTACTACCTGGCCGCCGGCGGCGTGCCCGCCGCCAAGCCGTACGTCCTCCTGCGCGAGGCCCTCAAGCGCAGCAACAAGGTCGCCATCGCCAAGTACGCGCTGCGCGGCCGGGAACGGCTCGGCATGCTGCGGGTGGTCGGCGACGCCATCGCCATGCACGGCCTGCTGTGGCCGGACGAGGTCCGCGCCCCCGAAGGCGTCGCCCCGGACACGGACGTCACCGTCCGCGACAAGGAACTCGACCTCGCGGACGCCCTGATGGACACCCTCGGCGAGGTCGACCTGGAGGATCTCCACGACGAGTACCGGGCGGCGCTGGAGGAGGTCATCGCCGCGAAGGCCTCCGGCGAGGCACCGCCACAGGCGCCCGCGCCGGCCGCCGGGGGCAAGGTGCTGGACCTGATGGCGGCGCTGGAGAACAGCGTGCGGGCGGCCCGGGAGTCGCGCGAGGCACCGTCCGGCGGTGAGGCCGAGGTCAGACCCCTGCCACGGCGGGCCGCGCCGAAGGCGGCGGGAGGCAAGAAGTCGACATCGACGGCGAAGAAGACGGCCACCGCGAAGAAGGCGGCGGAGCCGAAGAAGTCGACCGCGCAGTCGACGGCGAGGTCGACTGCGAAGGCGACAGCCAAGTCCACGGCGAAGTCCACGGCGAAGAAGACGGCGGCGAAGGCCGGGGCGAAGACGGAGGCGAAGAAGGCCGCGCCCCGCAAGCGGACGGCGTGAGGGCGCGTTCCGAGCGCAGTTGGGCTGTCCCCGAGCCGTTGCGCCGCCTGCCCCCTAGGGGGTTGCGGTGCTCGTCCGCCGGCTCAGCAGCAGCACCAGCGCACCCCCGCCGACGGCCAGAGCCGCCAGCACCGCGCCGAAGGCCGTCGTACCCGTCGTGAGCCCCACCACGTCACTCAGATAACCGGCGCTGACCGGAAGGAGGGCGGCGGGCAGATAGCCACCGACATTGAGGGCCGCGTTGGCCTCGGCGAGACGGTTCGCCGGCACGGCCGAGTTCAGCAGGGACAGGCCCCCCAGCTGGCCCATGCCCTGCCCCGCGCCGGCCAGCAGCGCGGCGGCGACCAGCGCGGCCACCGACCCGGCGTGCACGGCGGTGATCAGCACGAGCATCCCGAGCGCGGTGGCACTCGCACCGGCGACCAGGACCGTACGCAGGCCCCGCCGCCGTACCGCGAACTGCACACCCGTGGCGCACAGGAACATCACGAACGCCAGCGCCCCGGAGACGATCCGGCTGCTCGTGCCCAGCAGGCCCGCCAGCAGCGAGGGACCGAGCGAGAGCACGAACGACGTGGCGGTGATGCCGGGCGCGAAGACGGCGACACCGAGGGCGAGTTGCCGCCCGGCACGACGCGGCACCCCCGGCACCCGAACCCAGGCCCCAGCTCCGGCCCCGCCCTCGTCCGCGGCGGGCCGCGGCACCGGCATGCGCAGCACCACCACGACGGCCGTGACCAGCAGCACCGCCTCCACCGCGAACACGGTGACCGTGGGCGCGGGCAGCGTCTCGGACAGCACCCCCGCGAGCAACGGACCCGTCCCCGCCCCCAGCACCATCGCGCAGGAGGCCAGTAGCGCCGCGAGCGGCCGACGCCCGGGCCCGGCGACATCCGTCACCGCGGCCATGCCGGCCGAGACCACCGCCCCGACCGCGATGCCGGTGCACAGCCGGGCGGCGATCAGCGCGGTCACCCCGCCCGCGGTCGCGAAGACCAGGCAGGCCACCAGGGCCAGCCCCAGCGCGGGCAGCAGGACGGGCTTGCGCCCGACCCGGTCGGAGACGACACCGGACACCAGAAGGGAGCCCAGCAACCCGGCGATGTAGCAGGCGAAGACGACGGTCAGGGTCCCCCTGCCGAACCCCATCTGCCGCTGCCACACCACATAGAGCGGGGTGGCCGCGTTCGACAGCACGAACACGGCGGCCACAGGCCAGGCGGCGAGCCAGATCCAGCGCACGGGCGCTTCGGCGGCACGCCGGCACCGGGCTGCTCCGACGGCCGTTCGTCTGCGGGTTCCGATTCCGGGCATGGCGAGTCCCCTCTCGATGACTGTACGGTCAAAGTCGTACTTGTACGAGCGGAGCCGAACTTAGCATGCAGTACGATCGGAGTCGTACAAGAATTCCCCGGAAGGGAGCCGCAGTTGACCCCGAACAGGCCCGCCATCACGGGAACCGAGCCGGACGCCCCGGAGGTCAAGGTGCTGCCGGACCCCCCCGGCCTGCCCGATCCGCTGCCCGAGCCGCCGGTCGAGGAACTGCGCCTGGAGACGGTCCTGGGCGCGCTCAGCGACCCGCTGCGCCTGCAGATCGTCCGCAAACTGCTCCTGGAGTCGGAGGAGTACGACCACACCTGCGGCTGGTTCGGGCTGGACCGCCCCAAGTCCTCGCTGACCCACCACTTCAGGGCCCTGCGCGAGGCCGGTGTCACCCGGCAGCGCCAGTACGGCCTGGAGCGCCGCAGCCACCTCCGGGTAGCCGACCTGAACGCCCGCTTCCCCGGCCTGCTGGCCCTGGTGGCCGCCTGGACCCCACCGGACACCCCCTGACAACGAGGGAGCGGGACCCAGTGAACTGGGTCCCGCTCTCTCGTATCGGCATCCGCCCTGACCAGCGCATAAAGTTCGCTGATCTTCGGCGAGTGCCCCCGGCAGGATTCGAACCTGCGCACACGGCTCCGGAGTGAATGCCTAGATCAGCTGGCGTGGCCTTCTGGCCTGCGGCGGAGTCCCTCAGCGAGTTTCAGCGGTACCGAGTGTGTCGGAGGTGTGTCGGACGCCCTCGCTATGCCCGCGCCGTCAAGCCGGTGAACCTGCGTCAGGTCTACTCGCTCCGCCGGCCGTTCAAGGCAGCCTCGCCCGTGTCTGCGCCCACCTCACGCTCTTGTGCGCCGTTGTCACCGCGCCTGCGCCTGGGTAGCCTGCACCTTGCCATGCGGACCTGGGCTGAAGTGCTGGGGCCGACAGCAACCCGCCGTTGACCATGCGAACGGGCAAGTAGCTCGTGCGACACGTCAATTGGCAGGACTTCCCATTACTTGTGGCCACATCGGCGCGCGTTTGTGCTGGTGCGGCTTCTGAGACGTGATGTGAGACAAAAGTGATTTATTCGTTCATCGCGCACACGAGTCCGGGGCGGAGCAGAGTGTTCGCCCTTGTCAAAGGTCCTCGCGAAGAGTTGGAGGCAGTGACCACGCTGGGAGCCGGCGATCTCCACCTGACCGAGGAACTGGTCGACGCGCTCAACGGATTCCTGGCCGATCGGGACGACACGGCTCTCGAAGTAGTCCTGAACCGAGTCCCGAAGCCTGTGCGCATGGCCACGCAACAATACCTCAAGGAGAAGTGCCCGCCGGTGCTCGGAGCCTTTACTGGGTTCGGTCCGATCGACGTGGTTCGCCCTGCTGTCTACTTCAGAGACATCGATGATGAGCTGGAGGAGTATCTCGAGGGTGCATACATGATCGGGCTCGGTATTCGCATGTCGAACGAGCGGGACAGCGAAGGTGACGTCGAGTGGGTTATGCAGTTGCTCAGCGATGAAGTCTCCGTGCCAGCCAGCGCCGAGCCTCGCACATGGGAGCTTCCCGCAGAAGCGAAGCTCCTGCAGACCTGGACGAGTAAGCAACGCACCGGCCCTGTCGGCCCCGTTCGCGGCGCGCTCAATGTGGCGGAGGAAGCAAGCGGCCAGGGGCGTTGGGTAAGGATCCATACGTTGCTTCACAGCGACCGCGATGTCGACTTCGAGGGCAACGGAACTTCGGAGTTCGTCGTCGACGTCTTCGATGCGCCTATCCCGCTGCAGCGCTTGGAGGGGTAGTGGGTGGTCCTGCCGCGCTCGGCAGTCACGGCTGTTGAGCGCGGCAGCACGGCTGCCACAGTCGCCGGAAGCTTCGCGGCCCAGCGAACAGGTCTTGTGGGTCTGGCACGTCTGCACGGACGCTTGCGGCGGCTGAGCCTGCGTCAGGCCATGTGGGCCTTACCAGGTCGGTGGTTATGCCGGATCTGCCGATGAGCCCGCCAGCTTGGGCACAGACTGTCAATACTGGGAATAGCTGCCCCGCTATGCAAACCTCTCCACATGGGCCTGACTCCTGAGCAGCAGACAATCGTGGTTGAGGAAGCGAAGCAAGTGGCTGCGATGATTCAATCGAAGTACACGAGCCTCGGCCAAATTGGAGCTCTGGCACTCGTGGTCGTAACTGCCGTGGCGGGCATTGCCAAGACAGGTGGCGTAGGACCCATTTTCCTCGCGGCCCCACCAATGCTGTGCATTGCTTTGGCGACTATGACGCACTTCTATGCGGACGCTTTGGCCCTAGGAGTGTATCTAGAAAAGCTACAGTCTGCACTCAATGAGGACCTGCCGGGCGAAGTCAAGCTCGAATACAACAAGCTCCTGCATCGTCGTCGATATCTAGGGCTTATTCCAATTCAAGGGACATTTTTGCTACTCATTTGTGCCGCCTATATCGCGGCCGGTGAGATCGCGTATAATCTTGCGCGCCATGGGGGCGCGTCTCAAGTGTTTTATTGGACAAGTTTGGTGCTGGGTTCTGCGTGTCTAATCCTGGCTGCAGTCGATGCACTGCGCTCCGAACGAGTAGCAGCGCAACTAATTGGAATCCCCATTGAGCAAGTCGCAGGATCAGGGGGTCCGCTTGGTTTGCGCTAGGGAGGCCGCTTGCGTCAGGTGTCGAGGAAATCCCATTCCTCGCCAAGCACCCAGCGCAGAGCCGAGAGTTTCCCGTGCATGAATCCCCATTCCCAATCACTCACCGGTGGAAGCTCATCTTCTCCGTATTTGGCCTCGATGCGTTCTCTCGCGGAGGCGATTGTCTGCCTTAGTGAGTCTGATAGCTCTGGATTTATCTTCCCTTCTTCGGTATCCCTCATCAGGCTTCGCCCATACCAAATCTTGTCGAAGTACTCCTGCTCGGCAGCAAGGATGTCAGACAAGGATCTAGTCTCAGACGCATCTTGAATGAACTCTACTTCCTCTGCCTCATCAAGGTAGTCACTCCCTAGCCTTTCCCCCAGGATTGTAATGAGCCCGTCGACGTCATACACGTAGTGAGAGTTCTCGGCGTTGAAGAGGTCTGCAATGTCTGGGTGTGGCTCTCGACGGTCGCCTTTGGGGACCGAGAAGTCGGTGTAGTTTGAGGTTGCGAAAACGTAATTATCCTGTGAGCTGCCGTCCCTGACGGCCGACGTATATTGTTCAATAATCAACGCGTCTGCGATGCTGTTCTTGTTCTCTAGGTGTAGTGGCGCCTTTCTTGCCAAGCCGCGCTTTACGATCGCCGCGTACTCGGAATCACCCGGCCGCAAAGCTGTTCCAGATCGCAGCAAATCGGAGATCTCTGAGAAATTTTGGAGAGAGCGCGTGCTGACGTGCGGTATGTGGTGAGCCATCTCCGCGACCCACTGTTGGGCTGCGTCATCCCCGTAATCCTGCAAATCTTGACGCAGAAGCCTGAATCGCTCGCGTACGCTGCTAGAGGTGGCGGCCTCTGCCCGAGGTCGGTTTCGTTCAAATTCTTCTGCAATTATGGAAGGGATCAAGAGGTCTAGCTTCTTTTGGAAGAATAGAACCCTCAGAGGGACGATGATCTGTTGGCCGTCCCGGCGTTTCGCGATGTTCAACCAAACCGACGTGTCAATGAGCAAGCGCAGCATAGTGGGGATGGTACGGAGACCCTGGCGCTTCGGTGGTGGCTTTTGGTGAGACCGCAACGGATCTCCTGTCCTTGACGTGCACCAGCTGGTTGCAGCTGGACACACAAGCCGACCGCCCGATGAGGAGGTAGGACGCCCTCATGAGCCAGGCCAGACCGGAAGTCGCCTCCGGCTCCTACGCGCATTGGCGTCCGGCTTCGCCGGCAGCTGTAACATGCGGGGGGCGCCCCGGGATGTTACAGCCTCTCGGAGCCGGGCAGGGCGTTCGATGCCGTCCCATGGATGTGGCCGCAGCACGCCCTTGCTCTGTCAGTCGAGCGACGTACGGTCTACTCAGGCGGACATGGAGGTTAAATGCCTGAGCAGGTAGGCGAGTTCAGATGGTGGTGGATCAAGTTATGCAACCCGAGGGATGCGCGGTTCTTCCTGTACTACCCCAACAGCGGGGCTGCGGACGCTCAGGTTCTGCGGGTATGCGATCGAGACGGCCTTGATCACGCGGTCTTGATCTGGAACATCTGTCATGGCTGCCGATGTGGTCTGATCGCGAAGATCTCGATGATCCCTGAATGGCAGCGCCAGGGGCTGGGACGTCGGCTCGTGCGATGGGCTCTGCGTGAGGGACCGGGCTACGACTGGGTCACGTCAAGCCAGTCGCCTGACGGCCAGCAGTTCTTCCCTGTGCTGGCACGCGAGACCGGCGCAGCGCTCACCAACAAGGGGAAGACGTGCGCGCACATCGACGTGGCGAACCGGGCCTTTCCTCGACCTCGACTCGTACGCGATGTCTGAGTGCGTCCGTCCCGATCCGGACACCCCGGACAGCCTCCATTCAGGCTGTCCGGGGTGATAGCGCAGGTGAGAGCCATAACCGGACAGCCGGACAGCGCGGACACCTCCCAGCACGGTTGCATCGGACCCGGACAGTCCGTCCGGGTCCTCTCCCGTTCACTGCCGCACGCTGGTCATGGTCGTGGAAGGGCTGAGATCGCTTAACCGTTCCTTGCCGCCTCGGTACCGTGAAAGGCGCCCCTACTCAGCAGCGGGAGGCAACACCCCATGCGTGGTCTTGGAGATCACCTCAGCATCGGCGAGCGCATCGCGTTCTATCGGAAGCGCCGCGGCTACACGCAAGAGGTGCTGGCCGGCCTGGTGGGTCGGAGCACTGAGCTCTTTCAGCGTTGCCGCTCCAGCGTGAGGACGGCAGCGGCGATTGACGTCATTCGATTCGGGCTGCACCGGGATCGGCGGAAGATGCGCCAGGACTTCAAGCGTGCGACCCCGCGCTCG